>NZ_JADJSO010000041.1:0-31070 GCF_016711665.1 Candidatus Villigracilis saccharophilus | reverse complement strand
CCGTGAAAGGGGAATGGAATTATTTTGCGCGCTTTTCAGGTTGTCAAAATTTGGTATCCGGTCACGGCGATTTTACCTTCGTGCACCCCTTGCCCAATGAAGATCTGCGTACCCTCGGATGCCACGCAGAATAATAATATCGTCATTCGAAGTCCGTTGCGTGGATGTATTGGCTAGATAACGGGAAGTTTCAACCATTTGACCAGGTGAAACACGAGGTCGGCTCCGTGGATACCCTCCTGTACCAAAACCACTCGTTTATTGCGAATATTGTTTTGAATGATCAGGTGGCTTCAAGTGACCACCAGATCATACGAAAGGGCTACTCCCTGGTCTATCCTTAGGTTGTGACGGGCAAGGTATTCCGGTGGTCTCACGTTTATGGCGTCCGCCCAGCACCGTGAAATTCAGCCAGCCCAGGCGGGCTGCAAACCCCCCTCAACCCATCGGCGTAATATGGAGTGAAATAACAAGCATGTTCTTTCATCATGGACGGGCGATCGCGTATTTGGGTGGTCTGTTTCGTGACCCACAGATAAACAGGACATTTCCCATACGTTACTCCGTTTGGTTTGAAGTCTAATCCTGAGTGTTAAGCCGCCGGAATAAGCGGAATTAAGACTTTGTTTTAAGTCTCCAGCTGAATTACCTTAACCAGCAGCTAATTTTTATTTCGATGGCGTTAACTTCGACTGGCTATACTACAGTGACATCTTCCATAATTAATTGTGAGAACTGCCATGCCCAGAAAAAGCGCCGACGTCAACTCCAATTGGTCGCGACGATCTCCTATACTTAGCGCGATGGTTGAGACTGCCCTGGCAGACTCAGTGACTGCGCTGAAGGATCGTGATTGGGAAAAATCATTTGTTATCCAGAAAAGCGATGTCCAGATCAATACGAAACGATTTGAATTGGAAGGACAAATCATTGCTGTGATCGGTGCGGAAGGGCCTGTTTCGCATGACCTGCGGTTCCTGGTATCCGCACTTAGTATTTGTACTGAATTGGAAAGGATCGGCGATTACGCCAAAACGATCGCGCGCATTAATATGATGATTGAAGGGGTTGGCATCCCGACGCATGTGAATCACGCCTATGAAATGGGGATCAAGACAGCGGATATGCTGCACTGCGCCATGACGGCATTTATCCATGCCAACGTCCCCTCTGCTGTGCGGATCATTTCAGATGATGATATTATTGACGCACTCTACAACGATCTATTTTCCGGGTTGATGAATTTTGTGAACAGCAGCATGGGTAATACGGAACTGGCCAACCAGCTTTTGTGGGTCGCCCACAATCTGGAGCGGGCAGGAGACCGTGTGACAAATATTTGTGAGCGCACAATCTATGTTGAGACCAGGGACCTCAGGATATGATCCCTGCCTTGCAAAGTAAAAAACTATGGAAACGATCGCTGCAATTGATGTTGGCTCCAATGCCATGCGTATTATGGTCGGCCGGATCGTCTATGACGGGAAGGTAAAGGTGATTGAAAACCTGCGCCTGCCTGTACGGCTCGGACAGGATGCCTTCACGACAGGGATTGTCAGCGATGAAACCGCGCAGCAGTCCGTGGAAGCTTTTAGGCGCTTTCGAAAGATCGCAGATGATCATAAGGCGCGAGAGATCCGGAGCGGTTGCCACCAGTGCAATGCGCGAACTTGCCAATGCGAACTTATTAATTGACCGCATTCGGCGGTCTAGTGGAATTGAGATCGAGGTCATCAGCGGGGAAGAGGAGGCGCGCCTCATTCACCTGGCAGTCTCTCAATCCTTGAATCTGAAAGACAGACACGCGTTATTGATCGACATTGGGGGCGGCAGTGTGGAAGTGACGCTTTCACAAAACGGAAATATCCTCTCTACGGAAAGTTACAATATGGGGACAGTGCGCCTGCTCAAAAAGTTAAGCGGCGAAAAAACTCTGCGATGCCTTTTCATAAACTGGTGCGGGAATACGCTGAAGCGGCGCGTCATCGCATTGACCGTGAGCTTGGTTCAAAAAAAATAGATATTTGCGTCGGGACGGGCGGAAATATTGAAGAAATGGGGAATTTGCGCAAGAAGATTTTCAAACGTGACAGCGACCGTGCCATCACTCTCGAAGAGTTGGATAAACTTGTCGAAACACTGAGCAGGATGAAGGTCGAAGAAAGGATGCGAAAATTCAAGCTGAAGCCTGACCGCGCAGATGTCATCCTGCCCGCATCCATCGTCCTGCAAATGATCGCGCACGAGGCCAAGATCAAGGAAGTGATCATCCCGAATGTTGGCTTGAAAGACGGCGTGCTTTGGGATATGGTTTTCAACCAAAAAAAGAGCTCGCGAGTTTCTCCACGCGAACAGGTATGGGCCTCTGCTTTGAGCCTTGGAGAAAAATACAAATTCGACGCAGAACATGCAAAACTGGTTGCCCGTCACGCGGGGAAGTTATTCGATATGTCAGCCAGCCTGCATAACCTGCCAGAAGAAAATAAGCTGCTGCTGGAAATTGGCGCGTTGTTACACGATATCGGTCATTTCATTAATACGGTTGATCACAACAAACATGGGTATTACATCATAAAAGCCAGCCCGTTGATCGGGCTCTCTGAAGCCCAGCAGAACATTGTAGCCAACATTATGCTGTATCACCGCAAATCAACACCGACGCTGGAAGATGGGTCGTTTCGGGCTCTGACGCCCAAGGAACGGCTTGTGGTGATCAAACTTTCCGCATTGATGCGTATCGCCGACGGGTTGGATGTCAGTCATACGGGGCGTGTGAAGGATATTCAATTTGGCCCCAAGAAAAATATCTGGAAGTTAACACTTCTGGGAGAAGACGATCTACTGCTGGAAAAATGGACACTTGAAAAACGTCAGAAGCTTTTTCAGGATGTGTTTTCGGTAAAGCTTGAGATCACGGAGTAATCACATGGATACACAAACCCTGTTACGGGACACATTAAATTCCCGCTGGGATAAATACAAATCTGAACTTAAGACATGCCGCCGCGAGTTTTCTGAAGAAGCGGTTCATGATTTCCGAGTGGCGGCGCGGCGACTGCTCTCACTACTGGAACTCTTGCGTGAGATATTGCAGGATCCAGGAATAAAAAAGGCGCGTCGTGTCATGAAGGATCAGTTGGATGAGTTGGATGAGTTGCGCAATACGCAGGTTTTGCTTGCCGATCTGTCCGAATCAATTGTAGATACCCCAATGCTTCGACCTTTCCAGGCGCATTTGCAGAAAAAAGAGCGGAAGCTGCTGCGTACAACACGTAAAGAAATAAAATCCATGCAGACAGCTAGCGTCGCAAAGCGGATCAAGCAACTTGAGCAGGCGATGGGAGACCTCGATCTGGCGAGCCTGGATACGAGCTTGTTTTCGGTTGTTGATGAAGCGTTTGCAATTGTCATGCAACGCTACGCACTGGTTGACCCGTCCTTGCCGTCCACAATCCATAGAGTAAGACTGGCATTCAAGAAATTCCGCTATATGGTTGAAGTCATTCATCCCATTCTTCAGGGTTTCCCCGCTGATTATCTCAAGAATTTGCATAACTATCAGTCAGCAATGGGAGATATTCAGGATATGGAAGTGGCTTTGCAGGAGCTCGCAGATTTTAACCAACATGCGCCCGCTTCCTATGACCCCGAACCTGCCCGCTCATATTATAAAGAACGCCACGCCATTGCCCTGGCGGGTTATATCGAAGACAAAGGTGAGATACTCACCTTTTGGCGCACTGCGCCAGATCAACCATTTCCACAGGAGAAAAGAACATGAACTTATATATCATTCGCCACGCAATTGCTGTAGACGAAGGCACGCCTGAATATGAACAGGATAGCGAACGCCCTCTCACAGACAAAGGCAAAAAGAAAATGCGTCAGATATCGAAAGGGTTGCGTACTCTCGGCGCAGACTTTGACCTGATCCTGTCCAGTCCGTATGTCCGCGCAAAGGAAACTGCTGAGATCCTTGCGGATGTTTTCAAGGTCAAAGCTGAAGTCGCTTTCAGTGATAATCTTGTCCCGATGGGTGATCCTGACCTGTTGATCGCTGAAATGAATGAAAAATATAGCGCGAACAGTATTGCGTTGGTTGGGCATGAACCCCAACTAACCGCCCTGGTCAGTTTGCTGGTGGCTGAAAATACAAGTGTGGACATGACCCTCAAGAAAGGCGGTGTGTGCCGACTCTCTGCTGACGATTTGCACCATTCCCGCAAGGCTACATTGGAATGGCTGCTTACGCCCGGTATTCTGGTTGAGATCGGCGAAAAATAAAGCTCGAAGACCAGACAGGTTTTCACGCAATTTCGATTGACCGATCTGATTTTGATTGACAGGAAATTTTCTAAACACACGCTGCAACGAAAGTTGTCAGGTCTCTACTCAGAAAGAAAAATATATGATTGAGCAAAAAAATAATCCACCCGAAATCGTTCCCGTTGATCTTACCTCTCCCGCTCTTTATATTAACCGTGAGTTGAGTCTGCTCGAATTTCAGCGCCGCGTGCTCGAAGAGGCCTGGGATGAATCCAAGCCATTGCTTGAACGCGCAAAATTCCTCGCCATCTTTGGTTCGAACATGGATGAGTTCTTTATGGTACGTGTCTCGGGTATTCGCAAACAGGTGGAAGCGCACATTATGAATACCTCGCCCGATGGTCTGACTCCGCCCGAGCAGCTCGCTGCGATCCGTAGGCTGGCTCTGGAATTAATGGTTGACGCGCAGCGTTGTTATCAACGCAAGCTTTTGCCTAAGCTGGATAAAGAAGGCATTCATATCATTGAGTATCAAAAATTAAATAAAACGCAAAAAGAGCGTGCCGATACATATTTCAAGGAAGTGGTCTATCCCGTACTTACACCGCTCGCGTTGGATCCCGGGCATCCATTCCCGCATATTTCAAATTTAAGTTTGAATCTCGCTATTGTGATCCGCGACAAAAAAGGGAATGATAAATTTGCGCGTCTAAAGGTGCCGGATACCCTGCCGCGCCTTTTGCCGATCAAGCGTTCATCCGGCGGAGTCCGCAAGGATGGGACGATCCCACAACAGCATTATTTTGTCTGGCTGGAACAAGTCATTGCAGCCAATCTCCATGATCTCTTCCCCGGCATGGAGGTGACTGCCGCGCATCCTTTCCGTATTGTGCGCGATGCCGATATTGAAATACAGGAACTCGAAGCCGACGATCTGCTTGAGACTATGCAGCAGAATATCCGCAAACGCAAGTTCGGCTCAGTGATTCAGGTAGCTGTGTACGAATCCATGCCTGAAAATATCCGCGAACTGTTGGTGGATAATCTTGAAATATCCCATAACGACGTGTACGTTTTGGAAAGTCCTCATGGACTAAGCGGGTTATGGCCGCTTTACAATACTGTGGAACGGCACGAGCTAAAAGACCCACCCTACAAGCAGCGAATTCCCAAAGCATTTAAACGTGCTGTGACACCAACAGATTTTTTTGATGCGATCAAAAACGGAAACATCCTGCTTCATCATCCATATGACTCATTTAATCCTGTGGTTGATTTTTTAAATGCCGCCGCGCGCGATCCGCAGGTACTGGCGATCAAACAAACCCTGTATCGCGTGGGGTCTAACGCACCTGTCGTTGAAGCTCTGCTTGAGGCGGCTGAATGCGGAAAACAAGTGGCGGTGCTGGTCGAGCTCAAAGCGCGTTTCGATGAAGAATCAAATATTGGCTGGGCGCGTGCCTTGGAAGAGGTCGGGGTGCATGTTGTTTATGGTCTTGTTGGTTTGAAAACCCATTGCAAAGTCACCATGGTTGTCCGTCAGGAGGGTGAGGGCATTCGCCGCTACTTACATCTTGCAACGGGAAACTACAATGCCAATACCTCCCGTATTTATGAAGATATCGGCATGTTTACCTGTGACGAGAGTATGGGTGCCGATACAACTGATTTATTTAATTACCTGACGGGATACTCCACAAAACAGGAGTATCGTAAATTATTGGTTGCTCCTGTCAGCCTGCGTAAAAAACTGGAAAAAATGATCCAGCGTGAGATCGAACATGCCCAGCAGGGACGCAAAGCACACTTAATATTTAAAGTAAATTCATTGGTTGACCCGCACATGATCCAACTTTTGTATCAGGCGTCACAGGCGGGCGTGCAGGTGGAATTGTTGGTACGCGGAATGTGCTGTCTGCGGCCTGGCATTAAGGGTGTCAGCGAAAGAATCCGTGTCACCAGTATTGTCGGACGCTATCTTGAGCACAGTCGTTTATATTATTTTCACAATGATGGCAGGGAAAATGTCTATCTTGGCAGCGCAGACCTGATGTCGCGCAACCTCAACCGCCGGGTGGAGGTTGTTTTCCCTGTCGAGAGCAAGGAACATATCCTGCATTTGCGTGAGCGGGTTTTGGGAACTTATTTAAAGGATAATTCCAGTGCGCGGGTTCTGCAGTCCGACGGTTCATATATTAGACCCCTGCCTGAGGCAGGCAAGGATGTGATTGATGTTCAGGGTGAATTTATGAATTAAAGGATTGCCGGGGGAATACATTTACACCAATACAAAAGTCCCCGTGTCAGTTCTGGCACGGGGACTGATATTGAATTTATCCCTCAAATCGATAGCCGCCGCCCCGTACTGTAACAATACGGGTCGGGCTGGATGGATTAATCTCAAGCTTTTGACGCAGCCAACTGATATGCACATCTACAGTGCGCGTGTCGCCGATGAACTCCCAACTCCACACACGTCCCAAAATATTTTCACGCGAAAGCATCTGACGGCGATGTTCGGCAAAAAAGAGCAAGAGGTCGTATTCCTTTGGTTTGAGACGCACTGGCTTGCCGTTCAGTGTGACTTCCCGTCGGGTAATATCTATAATCAAGTTATCAAATGTAAGCACAGCATGCTTTGCAGCACTTTCCGTGGAATTCCCCATTGCTTCACGCAGCAGTCGGGTCCGCCTTATTTGCGATTTTACTCGCGCCAATAATTCGCGCATTGAAAATGGCTTGGTTACATAATCGTCTGCACCAACCTCCAAACCGAACACGCGGTCAATTTCGTCGTCACGCGCGGTAAGCATCAAAATGGAGGTGGACATTTCGGAGCGGAGAATACGCGCCACTTCAAAGCCGTCTATTTCAGGCAGCATGATATCCAAAAGGATCAAGTCGGGTCTCAAACGACGGGCAACATCGAGTGCGGCGCGGCCGTCCCCGGCGACCTCAACTTCATACCCTTCTTTTTTAAGATTATATGCAAGCGTTTCCTGCAGGGAAATTTCATCTTCAACGACAAGAATTTTTTCAGCCATTAATTAAAAAATATACCATAAAGGAAATATCCGCCTGTTAAGATGTTGTTAAGGCTTGTTATCCAAAGGTTAATATAACAAAATCCGCGAAATGTTCATTAAATTCTCTGTTCAATCAAGGTGGCGCCCTTTGCGAAGCATCCTGTGGGCGTCACCGGGGATAGAGACGAGGACGTATATGCAAGATTTCTAATGAAAGGCGCGAAATGTTCTAAAAATGAGAATGGTTTAATGTTGATAGTGAAACGTTATTTAATCGTTAACTCGCCATTAAATTTCTTTTGGAAAAGATGGATACAATATTTATTGTAACTAATTCGACACAATTCATCTTATATTCAGAGGAGAAAATTTAAGTATGTACAAGAACAACAAAACAATCAGTTCGGCTCTGTTGGTGATTGCCCTGACCTTTGTTTCGGTTGGGACAGCATTCGCCAGATCCCTGACCGGCCCCAGCAGTTCCAAGGCGCCGTATATTGTTTCCAATACCAAAGGCGTGGATGTCAAATCCATTCTTACCGTGGGCGATTCTGTGAACCTGAAACCGGATGGTACCCCCTATCGCATGGTAGGGCTTGCCGATGGCTTGGGCGCGTTTGAAAACGAAGACGGTCCCGACGACACCTTTACCCTTCTGATGAACCATGAAATAGCGCCCCCGGCTGGTATCGTGCGTGCCCACGGCGCCGCGGGAGCTTTTATTTCAAAATGGATCATTAACAAGGATGATCTCAGTGTGGTCAGCGGTGAAGACTTGATCAAGAATGTGATGGTCTGGAATGTAACCACCGGTCAATATGAGCCAGCCACAGTTGCTCAAAAAACCTTTTCACGTTTCTGTTCCGCTGACCTGCCCGGAAAATCAGCATTCTATGATGATGGCCTTGGATATAAAGGCCGCATTTTTATGAATGGTGAAGAATCTGGAGCTGAAGGCCGCGGCTTTGCTCACCTGATGGATGGCACCAGCTATGAATTACCTCATCTGGGCAAATTCAGCTGGGAGAATTCAATTGCCAACTCTGAAACTGGGATTAAAACTGTTGTTGCCGGAACCGATGACGGCGCGGGCGGACAGGTTTATTTCTATGTTGGGACCAAGACGGATTCTGACAATCCAGTTGAAGCGGCTGGTTTGACCAACGGCGAATTGTTCAGTATCAAAGTGGAAGGCATGGATGTTGAAACAAACAGCACAGTCCTCAGCGGACCTGCCGCCTTTACTGCTTATAATTTTGGCGATGTTTCCAGCTGGAGCGGTGCCAAGCTTGAAGGGGAAAGCAAGGATGCCAGCGGCGCGTTCCGTGTGACTTCCTTCCAGCGTCCGGAAGATGGCGCCTGGGATCCCCGCAACCCGAACGACTTCTATTTTGTGACCACCGCCAGCTTTACCGGCAACAGCCGCCTTTGGGTGATTCACTTCAATGACGCCTCAGACCCATCTGCTGGCGGTACTGTTGAAATGCTCCTCGATGGTACTGAAGGCCAGAAGATGATGGATAACCTGGCCATGAACGAACACGGACAGATTTTCATTCAGGAAGACCCGGGCAATCAGGCTTATGTTGCCAAGATCTGGAAGTATGATATCCGCCGTGACAAGTTGACCGAGATTGCCCAGCACGATGCCGCTTTGTTCACCCCCGGTGCGGCTGGCTTCCTGACCCAGGATGAAGAATCCTCCGGGATCATTGATGCCGCTGAGATCATCGACGATGGCTGGTTCCTCCTGGTTCAGCAGGTACACGCTCGCAGCACCGACGCCGAACTTGTGGAAGGCGGACAGCTGCTTGCCATTCGCATAAAGAAATAGAGAATATTCAAGCTTTAGAAATATTCGAGACGGCAATTATCAAATTGCCGTCTCGATTTTTAAGTGATGGATGGATCGAAAATTCGTAAACTGATCAGGACTTGGCATACGATAAGTGTTGCTGCAAAACGCGCCGGGCAGACTGCTCCACTTCCAATAAAACATTTTGATGATTTGCTCCAGACAGCACTTCGCCAAATGTAACACGCGGGGTTAGACCAAACAATTCCCTGTCGCTCAAAACTTGACGTATCATCTGGTAAATGAATGCCAATCGCTGACGGTCTGCGCGAGTTCCACGGAACCAGGTGATCGGGTGGCGCATGGATGCCGGGGCGATGACTCCGCTCACGGTTGTGACCAGCACTCGGGTCAGCGGGACGCGATGAAGGAAAATCTCCAAACTGCGCGACCACTTGTCAAATTCCGCATCAGGGTTGGGCATAAAAGCAGGGTCGGGCTCGATCCCGCCGCGCGGAAAGATCAATAATGCGCCACCATTCTTCAAATGCTGGACCGCATTCCGAACGGTTTGCATTCGCCCAAAAGTATTTTTGGCGGGCGGCGAGAAAATGGCATATTGACTGACATGCGGTAAATACCCATAGGCGGGGATTTCGCCAATCATGATCTTATAGTCCGAACGATTGACATATGCAGAGATAAGCAGCCCGTCGTAGGAAGCAGGATGATTGGCAACGATTAGCAGGGGACCGTCACGCGGAATGATCTCCATTCCTTGCGCTTCATGCCCTGCTACAAAATGAGACAGTAGCCAGCGCGCGCCTGCGGCAGATCCGTTCCGGCCGACCTCATCATCAAATCTCAAAACCACCTCAGCGAACCGGCGTGTCGCTTTACCGAACAATAAATGAAGCAGGCTGCGTGTGCTGCCTGTTTGCGGCAACCCGATTGCCTTTGCCAGTTCATTGAGAAGGGTGTTGTTTAGTTTGTAAAGATTTGGGTGAATAGTGGTCAATGCCATGTTAATTCAGTGGTACATGGTTTTGGTTAAATTAAAACCATGTTACTTTGTGATGCCGTCATCTGCTTTATTACCCGCCAACCGCAAGAGACCCAGGCCGACCATGGCCCACCAGGGAAACCAAAATAATCCACCGGCGAACATAAGCGGAGTTGACAGGGAAGGAGCAATGATCATGCTGAGTTGGGTGGCAAATGTGAGCATGCTCGCCAGAATTCCAAACCAGGCTGTAATTTTGTTGAAAGTGTTGCTTTGCAGCATAACAAATGAAATTAGCAATACGCCGATCGACATGAATAGGAACCCGATCGTTTGTGGGGTGGGAGTTCCCAATGAACCCAGTGCTTCTCCGGCTGACAGGAGTGTGGCGCGCTCAGCCTCTGTAATCGCGCTTGCAAAACGATCACTGAGCGGCAACAGGGAGAGCATGTCGATGCGTGGGACGATAAAAACACCCACGCCGAGGAGTGCAAAAAATGCCGCGATGACCATCAGTGATTTATTTGTTTTCGTGAGCGCCGCATGCAAGGCAAGGAACATGATGCCCAAGAATGAAATGGAGAAAATATCCAGGGCATTAAGATAAAAAAGGCCAAGCAGTTTGTTCTGTTGGATGAGCAGGAACCAGTCTCTGGTCGAGGCTGGATACGAATCCCATGAAATCAGACTCAGTTCGCTTATATAAAAGACGAGTGTCAAGAGAGGCGCTATACCACCAATGCGGTACAGATCCTTCCATTCCGATTCAACAGAAGATGACATTTAATTCTCCTTGGCGATCTGGTTGAAAATCTTTGTCCGCATTACCAGACCCTGATTTGCAAATGAATAGTACAGCGACTGCACCGTAAGAATTTATTCTGTTATCTTACGGAGTGTCGCTCCGTTCACATTGTCCCGATGTCCTTCGGGAGGTAATCACGATTGCGTGCGTAAGGTGAATAACAAATGTCTATTCGAGAATTTGTAAAAATAAGGGGATCAGTGCCGGGTCAAATAGGGCGCCGGATTCTTTGGTCAAATAATCTTTGACCATGCCTGCCTTCCAGGCAGCCCGGTATGGACGGTCTGAAGAAAGGGCGTCCCAAACATCGATGATCGTGAAAATGCGTGCAGCGAGAGGGATTTCCTCGCCCCGTAATCCGCGCGGGTATCCTTTTCCGTTCCAATGTTCATGGTGACAATATGGAATATCCATAACATGCTGGAAGGAAGAGATGGCGGATATTAAGTCGTGTGCATACTGGGGGTGCATCTGCATAATCGCCCATTCGGTTTCTGTTAATTTTCCCTGTTTGAATAAAATCCTGTCCGGGATTGCGATTTTTCCAATATCATGCAAGAGTGATCCAATGCGAATTCCGTTAAGAGCTTCCTCTGGAATTCCTACTTTTTCTGCCATTTTCAAGGTCATGTCTGTGACGCGCTTTGTGTGCGATTCGGTTTCATGATCCCGCAGATACAACATGTGAAGCAAGGCTTGGAGCGTTTCTGTTTGGGCTTCGTCCGTAGGAGTGGCCGGTTCGCGCTCTTCCATCCTGAACATTTTTGTGCTTGGTCGCGTCTCGCCCTGCGCTTCATTCCACACCATTACTTTATTGCGTCCTTTATTTTTGGCGACATAAACAGCTTCATCCGCTTCGGTTAACAGTCTGTCGAAGGTGCTGTTTGATCCTTTTGAATGACTGATCCCGATGCTGATCGTTACCCGAATTTGATACCAGTTGATGGTGTGAAAAATACTCGCAATATTCTGGCGTAATTCTTCCGCAAATTGAAATGCAGACTCTTTGGAAACATCCTCCATGAAAACAACGAATTCTTCGCCGCCGAAACGCCCCAATACATCTTTTTCACGGAGCTGTTCATGAATCTTTTGCGCAACTGATTTTATGACTTCATCGCCGATCATATGACCGTAACGGTCGTTAATCGCTTTGAATTTATCAATGTCGATCATCAATACCGCGTGTTCCAGGTCAAGATGCCGTATCGTTGCCAGCCGCGGATTGATGCTTTCAAAAAAGCCGCGGCGGTTATTGACATGAGTTAAGGGATCCCGGGTGGACAGGGTGTGAACCTCGGAGTACAACCCCTGGAGCGTATCTTGCTGCGCGATAAGCAGGCTGTGCATCGAAACGACCCGGTACCCGCTTGGATGCGCAACTACGATGGGTTTATAAAGGTTTTTTTCACCTCTCATCAATGCAGCTTTTACCGCTTCAGCAACAGTCATGTCCGAGTCCAAAACAAGGCTTGACAGGCCCAAAGTCTCATAGAATTGCTTGGCGCTGTTCTTCAGAAATAATTCCACCCCAAACGGCCTGCCCAACTTTTCGTAAACATCCTCGCGGGCGATCATACCCACTAATATTTTTTGCTCAAAAATCAAAACACCGGGAATATTTATGTTTTTATCGAGCACAGTCAAAAGTTCCCTGACTGTTTGATAAGCGTCCATGCAAATATCCCAAAAAGGCAGCGCCCCCAACGTTCCATTATCGGACTGACCGTCAATTTTTAACAAGGTTGGCATATAGTACTCAGGAAATGAACTCATTCATATCACCATTTTTTGATTTTACTTTGTCTGACGATTCTCATAGTTAAGGCCTGGTTAACAGTTATAGTAATCCGAATTATTGGCATGGAAGGCTGCCTTCAAAAAAAATTCTATTAACTATTATTTGTTTTTAAAACCTCGTTATCTATCCCGCTCCGCTCGAGCCGCCGCCGGATGCGCCGCCTCCTCCATCTCCGCCAGCGCTGGCGCCTGCTGAATCAGATGCGGACATCACGGCAACCATCGCGCCAAAATCGCCGTCACTACCGGCCATTGTATGGAACCAGATGGGCAGAGGGACGCCGCCAAGTTGCTGAAAATATTTTGCCCAATGCGCGCCCAGGCCAAATACTGCGGCGTACGCCAGATAACGCTCAAAAACATCCGGGCTGATCGCAGGCTCCTTGCCCTTGCTGACTTGCTTTAGGTATTCAGAAAAACCTTTCCAGCGCATGGATTGCTCTTCGCCGGCAGGAGTCAACAGTGAGAATGTGCCTGCATAGATCAGCAATGGGATGGAAAGCACGAACGCACCCGCGCTGATTCCTGCCGCTGCGGCAATGAGCATGATCCACTTTGTGTTTCCAGCGACTGTAATTCCTCCAAAGATCATACTGATAATAAACAGCGCAAGCGCTATGATCATTATCAGGAAGCCGGTAATTAATAGGCTTGCCTGTTTTTGCTTGCGCTCAAGATCGAACCAGCCGCGCTGAATAAGTTCCTGCTCCAAAGGTTCATCGAAAAGTTTACTCTTCGTTCCAAGTCGCGTGGCAATTTCATTCATATTGATCTGCATTTCATCAGGCTTGAACAGCGCATTCAGCAAGCCTTGTTCGTGAGGCTTAAGGAAACTCGCGCTTTCCTTGCGTGCCAATACATGATTCTTCGTCCCCAGAAATCCTTTTTCTTCGCGCACTTCCAGAATATCACGTTTGGCGAGATCAAAAATAGCGCCCATGAAATTGTGCTGCTGCCCGGTCAATTTTCCGATGAGCGCCGGGGAAATATCCGCTGGCGGGTTGGCGTTGATCACAACAGAGCTGAGATTCAATTCGCGAGCATTGTTTCGGATGTAATTGAATAATCCAAATCCTCCCAGCACCAGTGTCGCAATGGCAGCCATAAAACCAACAGGCAGGGCGCGTGATGCAGCCGCATCTGACAGCTCTTTTTGGGCCTGCCATTGCGGTGCGGCTTGCGTGATGCTGTCGGGCGCGAAGCGTGCTGTCAGAATAAGATCTTCATCGTTTGCGAGTCCGCTTGAGCTGAGGATGATACGATTCTCTATCAAAGAAGATTCAAAGTTGCGGCTGAGCGTCGGTGCTTCGAGCAGTGTCGCTTTCGATGGATGAGTCAACGTGATGGTGGAATTTGTGATCGAATAATCGTGAACTTCAGGGATGGCGCGCCAGATGAGCATGTCGGCAGCGCCTTTGCGGATCAGACCGTCAGCCTGATAGCGGACCGTGAACACGTGCGCCGCATCCGACGTGGGTGGAAAACGCCACGTGACCTTGAGTGGATTCCCAAGCTCGACTTCCACCTGTCCGGCTTGTGTTCCCTGTGACATGGGCACACCGTCCATGCTGGCATTAAGGAATGTGACGCCATCGGTTTCTGTCGTGGATATTTCGCGGAAGGCAAATGTAAAATCGCCGCCCACGAAACGGAACTCGACGGTCTCAGTCACGATCGCTGAGCCATTTTCTTGCAGGTCAACCTGCACGTCGAAGCGCTCCGCGTAATAAGATTTCGCCGCCGCTGCAGGGCTGGCAATGATCAATGTAATCAACAAAACAATGAACATGGAAAGAGCAAGTTTTTTTGTCATAAGTTCCTCCGTTTAAACTTACGTTTAATAGGTTTGAAGGGTGGCAGTTTTAACCAATCGTTAACCGCTCAAAAATGCCCCAGACGTTCAAAGGAACGCTGGGGCAAAGTATTGTAGAGAAATGACTCGCAGATTTGATTTCGTGACCTTGTATTTCAAATTCACCTTTTTACACCAGTGATGTTTTTTCCAGTTCTTCATCGAATTGCATTAATTCAGCCTGTTCAGTCTGTAGGACTTGCAGCAACGGTGGAATTTTTGCTTCAATTTGTTTTGCATCGCGGCCTTTCAAGCTGACGATGCCTGTCACCACACTATCCACCGAGTTGTTCGTCCCGGTGAGCTGCGCTTCAAAACGCGAGAGCAACGTGCTGATATTTTTTACCTGTGTTTTGCGGGTTTGCAGGGATTTGATCGTCTCCTCATATTCCCTTTTTCCAGTTACATCAGCTGCGCCTCGGATTTTCTCCTGCATTTCCTCGATCTCTTTATCAAAATTACTCGAAATCTGCTGAACTGCAAAATTATTATCAAGTGCAGTCATATTCAGGCAGAGTTGATAAGCATGTTCGGTTAGTTCATCCAGCGTATCCTGAATGGGCAGAATGGCTCTCCGAAATGCTGGAGAGACACCTTGCAAAGAATTGAAAATGGAGATGCGCGCCCGATCAAGACGATCGAAGCGGGTTTGAAAACGCTGTGCCAGCGGTTCTCGTGATTGACGCGTGAAGGTGATCTGCACCCCGGGATCGCGCGCGATGACGATCACCATCACCAGCCAGAACACAAGTCCGATTGGAGCGAGCCACCAAGCCGAACACAGGCCGGCGGCAACTGTCAGCGCAAGCATGGACAGGTTGATCGGATTCAGAAGCGCGGTGAGAAGAGGGGGGCGATTGTTCATTTCAAACTAAAAGAACGTAGCGATCTCATCATAGATTTTTTGGATCGTTTCAGGCAAGCTGTTATATTGTTTGCCGCCGCTTGGGTCGGCAATGCTTTTTAGAATATCTGCATCCGCATCCTCGCCAAAAGCGATGGTGAAGATCTTGATGGCATTCCCGCCCTCGCCTTGAGCAGTTTGGATTTGGCGCACGACTTCTTCCAGAGTGGCGGTGGAAACAGTATCAGCTCCGTCGCTTAAAACCACAATGGCGCGGATATGGTTTGGGTCGCCCTCGATTTGCATATCCTGATATGCTTTTAGAACGGCGTCATATAAACTGGTGCTGTTCTGCTCGAAAATTCCAGAGACGCTATCCAGCACCTGCTGGCGTTTTTCACCGATCGGGGTGAGCGGAGTGAGCGTTGAGATCGTATCGTTGAACAGGTCAATTCGCAAACGGTCGCGGTTATCCACTTTTTGTACAAACTGCATCAGGCTCGAACGCGCTGAGGTGATCTTGTCACCCCGCATACTGCCTGAAATGTCCATGGTAACGATCAGGTCAACAGGTTTTTTTGTCTGCTGCCAGAGTGCTTGAATGCCTTCAATGACTGGTGCGCTGGGGATTTCCAAAATAGTTTGCGGTTGATTTGTGTCCACGCCGTGCTGTGTGTCAAGCGGAGCGGTCAACGGGATGGACGGGTCTGCCGGACGGAAGCCAAACTCAAGCGACTTTAATTGCTGTGATTTATCGAGCAAGAAAGTCTCAAACAATCCCGCGGCTTCTTTTTGTTCCGCTGTAACCCACGAAGTATTCAAGACCGCATAAGGATGATTCGACCAGAAAGTGCCTTCCTTTGGATAGATTGCTACAACAGGTATCTGCGATGACTGTCCATTAATACGTTTTGTTTCCTGCGCGACGATCAGGTTTTCATACAACACAGCCGCGCTTAAGTACGAAGGTCCGCGCTCGAACATGCGCTCGCCAAAGAAGCCAGTGCTCGTTCCGTAGTGGATGACGCTGCTTTCCACATTGGTCATGAAATCCTTCAACTCAGTTGATTTCAGATCGGCTTCGGTCAGTCCGCGTTGTTTGCCCAGCCCCGCATACGCTTCGGCGATGATCGAAACAATTCCGCTGTTGCTGTAGGCGGGGTGTGTATGCCCAAACTTGAACTGCCCCCATTCAGGGTGTCCGTACGCCGACCAGCCTTCTTCCGAAGTGGCAAGTTGCGCAATGTCTTCCCAGCCTAGTGCTTTATCCGGCCAGCCCAAGGCTTGCGCCATTGGCCGCCACATGGCAATCACCACCGGACTTAATACCAGGTCTTTCGGTGTGCCTGTGACCAGATCATCTGTATGGTTTTTTTTCCATTCCGAATTTGCAACGGGAATATATACGGAGGAAGCGGGACTCCAAACTGTCGGCTGAAGTGTGCCTTCGATGATGCCCCGCACCGATTCGATCGACCCCATGGCTGTTGCTTCAACAACAATGATTTTCCCATCTGACGTTTTGTTCCGCGCCGCATTGAACTGCTCGACCAAAGGCTCCAACCAGGCTTGTTTTTCCGAACCATAGACAATGCTCACGGTCACAGAAGCGCCGGGAACGATGTTGCTTAAAGCGTCGCACGCGCTAATTAATAAGGAAATAATTGTGATGATCGAAAGAAGCCGAAACTTCATTTTCTCTACTCCTTGATAAAAAAACCTTTATTCATAGGATTGCTTTGCTTATCTGTTTACGTTCCGAGACCAAAAATCTCTCAAAGTATTTAGCACATTGCCAGCAGGGATCTCCAGTTCGCGAATGCCGGATAACTCTGCAAGGATTCCATTGGCGGCATATCGGTCAAACGGCGAGCCGGGCTGTTCCAGTTTGATTGAGGTATCCACGGGACGGAAGCCGTATTTCATCAGTGCGATCTCCTGCGCGGGTTTGCTGGTCAGATAATCCATGAACAGGCTCGCAGCTTCTGTTTTTTGCTGTGTGACCCAATCTCCATTTAACACGCAGAAGGGATGATCACTCCACAAGATGGCGGGCGGATAATACACGCGCAGTTCGCCGTAGCGTCCCACAGCGTTCTCCGCCTGCTCGATGGCTGTGGCTTCATATACTGTCATCATATCGAAGGTACTGGGACCGTAGACCACCATTTTTTCCATCAAAGGACCTGTACTGTATTCGAACTGCCCAATGGATGATTCTGTTTCGAGGAACCATTTCTGGTACTCGCTGTCGGACAAAATATCCGATGCGTTCAAATTTGCGGTTTTCCCGTAGTAACCATAGGTCATCTGCAGGATCGTCATGAACCCGCTGTTGGATTTTAGCGGATCGGTATGACCGAACTTCACGTAGCCCCATTCAGGGTGGTTGTAGGCCGCCCAGCCCTGTGGGTCATTCAAAGCATCGTGCAGGTCGCGCCATAGGGATGCGCCCGGCTGGCGTCCCCATAAAACATCCGCGCGCTCCTTCCAAGCAACGAGAACAAGCGGTGTTTTCAAAACTGAGCGACACATTGTTGTATCAGCCGGGTTAACCAATGGTTTTCCAAATTGAATTGCAGATGCATCCACCAGCGCTGCAATCTGCAGGGAGCTTGCCGGACTGACAATATCCGGCTGACGGTTGCCATCCAGCACGGCGGCATTGATCTCCCATGACCCCATCTTTTCAAGTTTGATCTCCAGCGGATGGCCATCTATCACTGGATTCGATTTTTCGAAATCAACGATGACCTCATTCAACCATGCTTCTTTTTCAGTGGAATACAACACCGATACCACAATCGGCGCTGGCGGCGGGAGGATCAATTCCCGCGCAGGGGCGTATGCAATTTCACGAAATTGTGGGGAGATTACCGCGCCGGTAAATACCCCAATAGCAATCAGCGCAAAAAAAATGAACAAGACCCAGTTGATTCGAGGTGTATACATATTATTTTTCAAACCAACTATACACTAAATGGTAAGGTTAACTGTTAATAAAAGGTTAAATGCTTTTAGCTATTCAGTGGCAACCAAACTTACCTATCTTGGCTACTCGCCCATCCGCTGGGATTTAGGGGTTAAAAGAGAATTATCACGCTATTTTGCTCTCAACCCAATATTTCCCAAGAACAGCATGATAGGCAAAATCCTTCTCTGGTTACAAGAGCGCATCAAATTCTGGACAAGACCTGCAACTTCAGCCCTGATTATCGGCACCTTTTTAGATCTGACACGCAGCCAAACCGATCTGGTTGTAGAAAATGCGCGTAAATCATTCTAATTTGCGTTAAATTGAAAGTAAAATGGACTACGCTCAAAAAACATGTCTTGATAAAAAAGTAAAGTGTCTCTCGAAACATAAATCCACAAGTTTGCAAGAGGATTGATGAATATAGACAAAGAACACATATTATCTTGTGAAATAATTAGATAGGGATGTATCTTCTGTTTTTCCATTGCCACGAAACATTCATCACAATCCCAGGGAAATACGGTGTTGCTGGAGCGCCAATTCGATTCCCAAATATAATATTAAGCTTGGTATTACCCGCCTGCAGCGCCCCTGGGTGGCCGCGATTTATTGGGCAGAAATTAGTCAGTCAATAAAACCCCTCAGATTATCAAGCCCGTTCCCGGGCAGGTCTCATTATTTTTACAAAGGAGTGAATTATGACAAGTAATAAAAACGATCAACCAAAGCCCGATCTGAACACCCTGGCGGTCTGGGCGGGTGAGGAAAATAAGGATTTCTGGCAAAGGTCCACGCAGGTGCCGGTTGTGCATAGCGTGTCGTATGGTTATAAAGACCTGGATACCTGGTATGAGGCCGCCATTGGAAATGAAACAGGTCATATCTACAGTCGAAACACAAACCCCACGGTGGATGCATTTGAAGAAAAAGTCCGCCAATTGGAGGGCGCCGAAGCTTGCACCAGTTTTTCGACCGGCATGGCCGCGATCAGCAATACACTTTTTGCGCTGCTGTCACCAGGTGACCGGGTGGTTTCTGTTAAGGACACCTATGGCGGCACCAACGAGGTATTCACAAAATTTTTGCCGCGCTTGAATATCGATGTGACCTTGTGCGATACGACCGACCACGAAATGATCGAACAGGAAGTTGCCAAAGGCTGTAAGGTCCTATACCTTGAAACCCCCACCAATCCCACGCTAAAAGTGGTCGATCTCGAACGCCTGATAAGGGCGGGGCACGCGGTTAGTGCGACTGTCGTGGTCGATAATACCTTTGCGACCCCGATTAACACAAACCCTGTCCAGTTTGGCGCCGACCTGGTGGTGCACAGCGCCACAAAGTTCATGGGCGGGCACGCGGATGCGCTCGGTGGGGTGATTTGCGGTTCAAAGGATCTGGTTCATCAAGTTTTTCACTATCGTGAGATCACGGGTGCCACGCTGCACCCGATGTCAGCTTACATGCTGCTGCGTGGTTTGAAGACGCTCGGCCTGAGGGTGGAAAGACAGAACGATAACGCCTTAAAGATCGCCCGTTTCCTTAAAGGACATCCGTTCGTGAAAGATGTGCTCTATCCTGGGCTCGAATCCCATCTTCATCATGAGATCGCAAAAAAGCAGATGCGCGGCTTTGGGGGAGTATTGAGCATTATCCTGAATGGTGACTTCGAATCTGTCAAAACTTTTCTGCCGCGCCTTAAATACGTCCACCTGGCTGCCAACCTCGGTACGGTCGAAACCGTTGCCGGCCCCCCAAGGACAACCAGCCATGTGGAGGTAACTCCGGAACAGCGCGCAGCCCTGGGTATCCCGGAAAGTTTGATCCGTTATTCGGTCGGCATCGAATGTGTGGACGACCTGATTGCAGATCTGAGTCAGGCTCTGGACTACACCAGCGGCAAATTGAAATGATATTTTAAAATCAGGCCGTTCACGATGCAATATTCGTTCATGAACGGCTTGGTCAGAATTTATAGTTGACTTGGCCGAGGCCAGACGAGTTAGTCCAACGACTATGTCGCTCCGCCAGGGCATCACGGGCAGCTTCCATCAGGAAGAAGATGGACTATCTTTTATGGCGTCCGTAGGAAGTCATTTTTCCCCAGATATTTTTCGGCGCCGCGAGGATAACTTGAAATAGTAGAGCGGATGATTTTTCTGAAATCAACAAGCTTGGTGTTAAAATTCCTTTTGTTCCCCAAAGGCAAGCCTTTGTAAAGATAGATAAAAATGACCCCTTTCGCTGAATCAATGTTTGTCTTGTTTTCCATCCTGACGCTTGGCACATGGCTTGGTCAATGGTCTTTGCGCGGGGTGTCCCTGGGTACGGCGGGTGTGCTTTTTGTTGCCCTATTGTTCGGCCACTTTGGGCTGAGCCTTCCCCGTGAATTGATGGATTTTGGCCTGATCCTGTTTGTCTATTCTGTCGGGTTGACTGCGGGACCAAGTTTTTTTCGCACTTTCCGCCGGCGCGGAATGCAGTTTGTTGTCCTCGCCCTTGTCATTGTGGGCAGCGGGGCGATTCTGACCGCGTTAATTGCGGTCCTGCTTAAATTATCACCTGCGCTAGCCGCTGGATTGTATACCGGTGCAATGACCTGCACCCCGGCGCTTGCTTCCGTGCTGGACAGTTTGCATCGCGTGCTGCCCACGGAGGCTCCGCTTGCATCTGTTGGTTATGGCATCGCGTACCCGTTCAGCATGATCAGCATGGTCTTGCTTGTTCAGTTTTTGCCGGGTCTGCTTAAACGTCCGGTGAAGCTGGAGGAGCGGGACTGGCTCGCGCAAAAAGCAATCGAATCTCCCGGTCTGGTTGCGCACCAGTTCCGGATCACGAATCCAAATTGTGACGGACGAAGTGTGGCCGAAGTCAATCCGCGCCGGCTGGCGCAGGTTAATCTCTCGCGTGTCAAACATGGCGAGCGTGTATTTGCTGCGACGCCTGAAACCATCCTGCATCTTGGAGATGTGGTCATGGCCGTCGGTTCTGCAGAAGAGTTGGATAAGATGACCCTCCTGCTTGGCGAGCGCACCCATGAACGCATGGACGTCAACGCGCAGGTGCTAAGCATGGACGTTGAAGTGATGGACGAATCTCTGACCGGCAAATCGCTGGCGCAAATGCGGGTATGGGAGCAGTTCACGGTGGTCATCACCCGCATCCGCCGCCAGGGACTGGAGATCGTTCCGCAGGGTCTGGTCACACTTGAAATGGGTGACGGCATCCGCGTCGTGGGTGAGAAATCCGCAGTGGAGGTTTTTGTGAGCAAGGCGCAAGGCTCGCCGCGCCGCGCCACCGAGACCAGTATGACGGCCTATCTGGTCGGTTTGTTGATCGGTGTTCTGGTTGGCTTGATACCAGTACCATTCGGTCAGGGCGTGACCGTGAAGTTGGGGTTGGCGGGCGGTGTCTTTCTGACCAGCCTGCTAATCGGTCACTTCGGAAGGGTCGGGCCGTTTCGTCTCTACGTTCCGCCTGCCGCTAAAAATCTAACGCGCGAACTGGGCCTGATGCTTTTTCTGGCAGGCGCGGGTACGAACGCGGGCGTTCATCTGGTGGAGGTGTTAAAGGATCAGGGCTGGGTCCTGCTCTTGGCAGGCGCGGGCATTACCCTGCTTTCCGCGTTGACAGGCTTGTTTGTGATGATAAAAATCTATAAACTTAATTTACTCTCGGCAATGGGGGCGTTGACTGCGGCCATGACCAATCCACCCGCGCTGGCTTCAGCCAACAACCAAACTGAAACAGACCTGCCGTCCATCGCCTACGCCAGTACCTATCCCGTAGCGCTTATTTTTAAAATTTTATTTGCCCAGGCGTTGGTTGAGATTTTTAGCAGGTTATTGTAATTCGGGGGAACGGGGGAACTCCATAAACTTTTTTTCATAATCCAGCATATCAGCCATTATTAATCCTTTGAGCGAAGTGCGCCGGATTGGCCCCTCCGTTTATCTGCTATCCGGTAATTTGAGGGCTTTATCGGCGATTGCGATTTCGTTCGCGGTTCTGGTTGTATTCCACTTCAGTTCCCGCGCGGCGATTTCTGCAAGCCTCGCCAGTACGGTTAAGCCTGGGTGACCCAGTGTTCCGATTCCCATTCTGCGGATCAAAATGTCCATCAATGTGCAAGCCATCTCTTCGCGGATGGCATACACCGCCTGGGCAGACATTTCACCGTCCGCGTTGAGCGGGGCGGCATGCTGCTTATCTTTTTGGGCAAGCGACATAACCTTGGGGAGTTCTGTTCCGTACATGCGGGCGAGATAATCTACGGCGTGTTCGGGGAATTCTGCAAAGGATAATTTTGCCTGCTTGATGAACATTTCCATATCGCGGATCTCACAGCCTGTGAGATACTGTTTTGCAGTCACAGATTTTTCTTTTCGTCCAAATTTCCTACCAACAGTTTTCAAAACATTCTCTGCGAGGTTGCGGCTGGTAGTGTACTTGCCGCCTTCAACGGTGAGCATCCCTGCAAGCCCGTCCTCTTCGTGATCGAAGATCTCATATTTGCGTGAGGTCTTGTACACATCTTTGGTTTGGTCTTCAATCAGGGGACGCAATCCGCCATACGCGTAGAGAACGTCTGAGTAGTGGAGCAGGTTCGGGTTCCCGAAAGAGGCGTTGACTTCCGCGATGTATTCCTCGATCTTTTCACGGGTCACGCAATATTGATCAGGGTCGCCGATGTATTCTCGGTCAGTCGTGCCGATGAGGGTATGACCGCGCCACGGGATCAGATTGCACGGTCTGCCCGTGGGAGTCAGCCCGCCAACAGCGGCATTGGCATTCGTGATTTTTTTCGTGATGATGTGAATGCCTTCCGAACGGCGGATGTGTTGTGGCGCTTCATTCCCACGCGCGATGTTCAACAAAATATCCGCCCAAGGACCACCGCAATTGATGATGAGTTTTCCATGCAGGGTATGCGTGTTGTTGCTCAACAGATCACGCACCACCACGCCGTTGATGCGTTTTCCGTCGCGAACAAAATCTTCCACCTTGGCATAGTTCGCCACATCCGCGCCGTGCTTGACTGCAGACTTGATGAATGCCAGTGTCAGCCGCTCGGGGTTAAAATCGGCGCAATCATAATAAAGGATCGCGCCTGTCAGATCACCTGCATGAATGATTGGCTCGAGTTCGAGCGCTTTCTCGCGTGAGAGCAGGCTGTGAAGCGGCAGGCGTTTGCTTTTGTCCCACGTCATGCCTTTATCGTACGACAAGACATCGTAGATCATCATACCTGGTTCAAGAATTGATTTTTTGCGGACGCCCGTTTTATGCAACGGCACAAGAAACGCCAGTGGATACACAAAATTCGGCGCGATGTTTTCAAGCGTCTTGCGTTCCTTCAACGATTCGCGCACAAGCCCGAATTCAAAATTGGCAAGATAGCGTAACCCGCCATGAATCAACTTCGATGTTGCTGACGAAGTGCCAGCGCCGAAGTCGCCTTTCTCCACGAGCGCCACAGAGTACCCCTGCGATGCGGCTTCGTATGCCACCGCCGCGCCGCTGATGCCGCCGCCAATGACGATAATATCGTAGGATTTGTTAATGGGCTGTTCAATGAATCGGTTCATGTGATTGATTCCTGTTTTACTTCGATAATTGAGTATGTCCAAATGGATAACTACTGAGGCAAAGAGTCACGGAGTTTTTATTGTTCTTCTCAGTGCCTTGGTGCCTCCGTGGTTTTGTTTTTCCATTCATCCGCCAGAGTTCGCAATTTTGAATCGGCGTGAGCGAAAAAAAGTTTATACGCTTCGCAAAAGTGATTACGTCCGTCAAGCGCTGGATTTCGCAGTCGGTCTTTGGTACAGCCTCCGCGACATTGAGTCTTCCATTCGCAGGTGCGGCAATCGGTTGGCAGGTTGGATTTCAGTTGTCCGAAGTTCGTCTGTTTGCGCGAGTTGAACAGCGTTGGCAATGGCGTTTCGAGCAGGTTGCCCAGCTTCCATTCAAGCTCCACAAAAAAATCACACGCAAATACGTCGCCCGTGTGTTCGATCAGTAAATACTCACCACACGTTTCGAGCAGCGTACACTCGGTGGGAGAAAAGCCCGCGTACTTGAACAGCAAAGCCTCAAACCAGCGGATGGATGTGGTCGGGACTCCGTCCACGAAGTCTGCGAGCCACAAGTCAAACAGACGCTTCAAAAATTCCCCATAGCTGGTGGCTGCGACCGAGAAATTCGCCACGCTGTTGCCTTCTGTCTCCACGCAGGGGATGAACTGCATGAAGTTGAGCCCCTGCGATTTGTGGAACTCGTATATTTCATCGGGGAACTGAACAGAGTAGTTGTTGACCACCGACAGCACGTTGACTTCCACTCCGTGGTCAAGCAAAAGTTTGGATGCATCGAGCGCTTTACTCCATGAACCATGTCCGCCGCGATTCTTGCGATAGTGATCGTGGATGTGTTCAGGTCCATCGAGCGACAAGCCGATCAGGAAGTAATAATCACGAAAGAACTTTGCCCATTCATTATCGACCAGTACACCGTTGGTTTGTAGTCCGTTGGAGACAGATTGCCCATGCCCATAGCGTTCCATCAAGTCCACGGCTTTGCGGTAGAACGGCAGACCCATCAAGGTTGGTTCGCCGCCTTGCCAGCCGATGGAGATTTGCGGGACGTTCTGTGACATCAACTGCCGGATCATTGCTTCAAGAATTGAGTCGCTCATGCGAGTAGTGCGGCTGGGATACTGGCGTAGTTTGTCGATGTAAAAGCAGTACTCGCAGTCCAGATTGCAATCTGGACCAGCAGGCTTGACCAGCACTTCGGTAACAGAGCGGTGAAAGAATGGAAGATTCATGAGTGAAGGCTTGAACCACGGAGACACAGAGTCACGGAGTTTTTTGGTTTTCACGTGTTCGCGGGCGGTTTCATTGCCTTTGGAAATTTTTCGGCGATGTCTGCCAGATCCTTATAAAGCGGCTTGAGTTGAGAATACATCTTGCGATAGATGCGGTTGTAGAGCTGCTCGTACAAGTCGCGGTTGCGGGGGATGGGATGGATCACTTCGCGGATGCTTGTCATGCCAGCAACGGCGGCTTCGTAATTGGAGTAGTAGCCAAGACCGACGGCGGCATTCATCGCCGCACCCAACATGCCTGTCTCATTGACACTGGGAACTTCAACGGGCAGGTTGAACACGTCTGCGGTGATTTGCAAAGCGGTGCGGCTTTGTGACCCGCCGCCTGAGACGCGCAGTTTAGTGAAGGGACGACCCAACTTATCCGTGGTGATCTTCGCGCCGTCTTTCAACGCAAAGATGATGCCTTCAAGAACGGCGCGGTAGAGATGGGCGCGAGTGTGTCTATCCGAGAAACCGATGACTGCGCCTTTGCCGTACTCGTCGCAATAGACTCGGTCGGGACTCCAATAGGGTTGGAGCATGAGTCCGTTTGAACCAGGCGGGATGTCTTGAATCATCTCTTCAAAGAGCGACTCAGGCGAGACTCCGCGCTCGGCGGCGAGTTGGACTTCCTGATGACCGAACTGTTCCTTGAACCAACTGACCATCCAGAAGCCGCGGTCAATGGGAATCTCGGTGCAATACGTGCCAGGGACTGCGCCAGGGTAAGGCGGAAGGTAAGGGAGCAGATCAACCGATTTGGTGCTGACGGCGTTGACAGTGGCACAGGTGCCAAAGCTCAAGTAGCCAATATCAGGCGTGAGTGTGCCGCTGCCGAGTACTTCGCAGGATTTATCGCATGAACCTGCTGCCAGCGGAATCCCTTCAGGGATGCCTGTTTCGATGGATGCTTGTTTGGTGATTGTGCCAATGGTCTCTCCCTGCACAACAAGATCGGGGAGTTTGTCCTTCTCCATCGGGAAGGCGTACCAGATGATGTCGTTCTTCTTCGCCCAGCCAAAGTCTTTGCGGTTGATTGGGATGTAGCCAAAGTTACTGCCGCGCGACTCAGCGGCAACGCCTGTGAGTTGATAATGGAAGAACCCTGAAAGCAGGACGTACTTGTGAGTCTTCTCCCACACATCGGGCTGGTGCTGGCGAATCCAATTCGAGAAACATTTACGGTTGAGCGTATCTACCACGCCGTACAGACCGATGGTTTTCAATCCATACTCCAACCAAAAGGGCGCGAATTTGGATGTATCCGCCATGCGCTGATCGAGCCAGTGGATGGCGGGACGGAGTGGCTTTCCGTCCCGATCCAGATTGACATACACACCGCGCTGCGTGGTGAGAGTCACCGCTTTGATATGCTCGCGCAGGGACTCATTGCGGGCGAGAAGTCCCTGGCTGGCTTCGCAGAATTTTTTCCAGAAATATTCAGGGTGCTGTTCGTGAAATCCTGGCGCGGGGACAAAGTAGGGTTCGATGGGAATCTTGATCATGTCCACCATCGTGCCAGCCGTGTCGAAGAGAGCACAACGCACGGACTGAGTCCCAGCGTCAAAGACGAGGATCAGGTCAGAGTTTAAGTGCGAAGCGGTTTTCATATCCAATTACCGTTTGAGTTCGTCGGGCAAATTCAATCCAAGCTGCGAACCTGGATCTGGCGATGTTGTTGGGGTCAAAGTGATTCTTCAAAGTACGAAGCACATCCATTTCATTTTTCCCGAGGAAGCCTTCGATCCACTGGTGCATGAGGCGACCCACGCCGTGATGATGGCTGGGCGAGCCGCCCGCTTTGACCATCGCATCAACAAGCGCGGTGCGGTACTTGACGTAATCTTCCACGCTGCCTTTGATGCCGAAGATGAAATACAGGTTGCTGCCATACGGGTAGAAGTGACTCATGTGGCTGATGCAAAGCGTGCCTGGCACGGTGTGGGCATAGGCGAGCACCGCGTCGTGGATGTGATGGATGTTGTCCCACTTGACGGGAGTCTCGACGGTGTCCATGATGACATCGTAATCGCTGATGGCTTCGCCAACGAGAAAAGTTTCGTAGCGGTCCGTCTCCCAATTTCTTGCAAAACTGCCGCCGATGCTGAGCGCGCCATGCTTGCCGACGATCTTTGAGATCTTGCTCTTCACCATTTTGGTGAAATCTTTTTCGCCTTCGACGGTGCCCATCAGCACGCAGCGCTGCTTGGGTTTGTAGCCGAGCATGTCGATCAACTTCTCCACGATCGGAGGCTGGGGGTACATTTGGAAACCGTGATCGGTTTCGTGCGCGTCGGAGAGGCGGAAGACTGCGGGCAGACCGAACTGTCCCTGACAAACTTCGCGCACGGCGCTGACGGCGCTTTCCCAATCCTTGAACATGTAGCCGAAGTATTGTCGGTTCTCAGGCATGTAACGGAAGACCTTGATGGTTAGTTCGGTCAACACACCGAACACACCTTCACTGCCCTTGAGCATATCCAAAATGCGCGGACCCGTTGCGGTGCTGGTGTAATCATGCGTGCTGATGATGCCTGCGGGCGTGACCATCTCCATGCGCAATACAAGGTTGTATGGCTCGCCGTAATAAGTAGAAGCTTGTCCGCTGCCGAGGGTCAACACCCATCCGCCGACGCTGGAAAGTTCGAAGGACTGCGGGAAGTGTCCGTTGGTGAAGCGATGCACGGTGTGGAATTTCTCAGGTGCGTTGTTGAGCGCATCTTCGAGTTGCGGTCCCATGCAACCCGCTTGCACGCGGCAGGTGTGGTTGAGTTCGTTGACTTCGATCACCTTGTTCATGTGCGTGTTGAGCACGAGCGTCACGCCTTCTTTTTCGGGCTTGAAGCCCATGTTGCAGGATGAGCCGCCGCCATAAACATAGATGGGGATTTTCTTCTCGTCGCATAATTTGACGATCTTGTGCACATCGTGCTTGTCACGCGGATGAACCGCCGCACCCGTAATCTCGTGCAGGACTCCACGCTTCAAGGCGACCATCTCCTCTGCGAGTTTTCCGTAACTATATTTCACGCGGTTGTAGTCGTCGCATTGCACATTCTCCGCGCCGACGATGCTGATGATCTCTTCGATGATCTTCGTGTCGAGATTGGATTTCGGGATGTCGTTCAGAAGCTGGTTGCCGTCCTGTTTGTTGGTGAAGTAGTTGTCGTCCAGTTTCAGATCGCGTTTGATCTGCTCGTAATATTGCCAGCTCGGCACTTTGACCTGATCCTGCCGTCCTTCCTTGACGATGGAACGATACGAGCCGGGCACAGGGGGAGTGTTAGTCCAATTGGGGGTGAATTTTTTGTCGGTCATGTTTGTCTCCAGTTGGTTTTGATTTTTAGAAGGGCTTGAACGTTGACAAGTTGATCAGGAGATTGTTACCTCATACCTTGTTTAATTTCCAGCCTTCGCGATTTTCTTTCATCTGCGATTCCCATTCGTGGAATTTGCGTTTCATCTCTTCGATGACGTCTGGGTGGTTGTCCTTTAGGTTGTAACTCTCCTGTGGGTCGGATTCGACGTCGTAAAGCCAGGGAGCTTGTGCGCTGCCCGCCGAACCCCAGAATTTATCAAGCGGCATGGGCCAAACGTAGGTGTGGATGCGGGGAATGAATTTCCATCTTCCCGCGCGGATGGCTTCGAGACTTTCGTTATGATAGAAGTAGAAAACATCGTGCGGGGATTCTTTTTCCACCCCAGTGAGCAGACCGCTGATGTCCTTGCCATCAATGACGCGGTCGTTGGGAAGTTCCACGCCAGCGAGGCAAGGCAGGTTGGGAACCAGTCAATGTTCATGGCGGGAGAAGTCGCAGACCGTGCCATGTGGAATTTCTTCAGGCCAATGCGCGATCATGGGAATGCGATAGCCGCCTTCGTAACTTTGCCCTTTGCGCCCGCGGAACTTGCCCGCGCTGCCGTTGTACCAGGCACCGTTATCGCTGGTGAAGATGACGAGGGTGTTCTCCCATTGTCCGTTTGCTTTCAGGGTCTTGACCAACTCGCCGAGACTCCAGTCGATCTCTTCGATGGTGTCGCCGTACAGTCCGCCTTTGGATTTGCCACGAAAATTTTCAGAGGCGTGCAAAGGTTGGTGTGGATAGGTGTGGGCGAAGTATAGGAAGAAGGGCTTATCTTCTGCTTGCTCAATGAACTCGATGGCTTCGCGGGTGTATAAGCCTGTCAGTTTTTCCATCTCGGTGAAGTCAGGCGACAGGCATTCATTGTCTCGATACAATGCGAAGTCTTTCATGTCATTGCTGTGCGGCACGCCGAAGAAGTGGTCAAAGCCGAAGCGCAGGGGATGATATTCCGAGTAAATGGGAAATTCACCGAGATGCCATTTCCCGATCATGCAGGTTTTGTAGCCGACGTTCTTCAATGCCTTCGCGATGGTAACTTCCTTTTCAGGGATGCCGCGCGGTTTTGGCTCGTTGTTGTAGTCCATCAAACCGAGCCGAGTGAGGAACTTGGCAACTTCCCAGCGGAATCTGCCCCAGAAATCTTCCAAGCGTGAGACGACGGGAGGGCGGTGTCCCGCGCGTTTTGCGCCGAGCACCCATCCCAGCCCTGCGCGTTCGGGGTAACGCCCTGTCAGCAAGCCGAAACGGGATGGAGTGCATAGCGAGTTGCAGGCATAGAACGAAGTGAACTTCACCCCGCCTTGCGCCAATTGATTAATGTGCGGCGTGTTCATCACCGTGTTGTCGTATGGCGGCAGGTCACCATAGCCGAGGTCATCACAATTGATGATGATAATGTTCGGCTGGTTGTTGCGTTTGGATGTGGATTGCTTTTTGTCACTCATGGTCAGCTCTTTTTATTTCCAACCGCCAAGATTCTCTTTCATGCTTTTCTGCCATTGTTGGAAGATAGCTTCCATCGCTTCCACGATATCTGGATGTTCGCGCCTTGTTGTAACTCTCCCCGGGTCAAGCTCGAGGTTATATAACCATGGGGCTTCGAGGCTGTTCTCCGATTTCCAATGTTTATCCAGCGGGATGGGCCATGCCATGGTGTCAATATCGCGGATGTATTTCCACTTTCCCATGCGGACCGCTTCCAGCTCCTTGTTGTGATAAAAGAAGAGACAATCATTCGGGTCACGCTTTCCTGTGTCAGTCAGCAAGCCGAGGATATTTTTTCCATCGATAACGCGATCTTCGGGTAGTTCCACACCTGCCAGCGATAAAAGGGTTGGAAACAAATCTATATTCATAGCTGGTTCCGAGCAGATACTCCCAGCTGTAATTTCCTTTGGCCAGTGGGCGATCATTGGGACGCGGAAGCCGCCTTCGTAACTTTGCCCCTTGCGTCCGCGCAATCCTCCGGGACTGCCGCAGTATCCAGGACCGTTGTCGCTGGTAAAGATTACGAGTGTATTGTCTGCTACGCCGTTTTCTTCCAGAGCACGCATGACTTCTGCCACGCTCCAGTCGATCTCTTCGACACAATCACCGTATAAACCGCCCATCGATTTGCCTCTGAAATTTTCTGAGGCGTATTGAGGTGTGTGCGGGTACGTGTGTGGGCGAAGTAGAGAAAGAAAGGCTTATCCTTTGGAATCGTGGATGAACTGCACGGCTTCGCGGGTGTACAAGCTGGTGAGTGTGATCCATTTCGGTGGAAATCTGGTGACAGACATTCTTCTGCTTCGATATAAGGCGAAATCTCTCATGTTGTTGGCATGCGGGTACGCCGTAGAAATAATCAAATCCATGCCGAAGCGGATTGTATTCGGGATAGACCGGAATTCTCCCAAGGTGCCATTTCAGCCCTGTGAGGTATCCAACGTTTGCAGTGCCTGACCCAATGGTGATCTCTTCCTCAGG
>NZ_JADJSO010000040.1:0-49225 GCF_016711665.1 Candidatus Villigracilis saccharophilus | reverse complement strand
CAGGCGCAGATGCTGCTAAATTCCAGAACTTTGACGCGCCGAAGATCGTCTCAGATTACGGCTTCAAATCCATGAATGGCGGGCAGGTCTCGCATCAAGCAGCGTGGAAAAAATCTGTCTTTGAAGTTTACAAAGGGGCGTCCATTCCGTTTGAGTGGTCAATGACTCTCGTGGAAGAATGTAACGAAGTCGGCATTGACTATTTCTCCTCCCCCTATGATTTTGAGGCGATCGATTTTCTCGATCAGTATGTGGAAGTTTACAAGGCCGGCTCCGGCGAGATTGACTGGATCGAAGCCTTGGAACGCATGGCATCCAAGGGCAAGCCGTTTTTTGTCGCGACAGGTGCATCCACGATTGGAGAGGTGCAGCAGGCTGTTCATGCCATTTTGAAGATCAATAAGCAGCTTGTCTTGATGCAGTGCAATACCAATTACACAGCCAATCCCAATAATTATGACCACTTGCATTTGAATGTCTTAAAAACTTTTGGGACGATGTTCCCCGATGTGATTCTCGGGTTATCCGACCATACTCATTCAGTCGCGCCAGTACTTGGCGCGGTGACTTTGGGCGCGCGTGATCGAGCGCCACTTTACGGACAGCAACGACCGCGAAGGCCCCGACCATAAGTTTGCGATGAACCCTGAGAATTGGGCGAAGATGGTCGAAGAGACTCGTTTGCTCGAGCGCTCGCTTGGGGGCTCTGATAAATTTATCGCAGAAAATGAGCAGGAGACACAGATCGTACAGCGCCGCTGTCTGCGTGCTGCGCGTGATATCAAGGCAGGCGAGGTGTTCACCCGTGACATGATCGATGTGCTGCGCCCTGCTACACCGGGCGCGATCAAGCCTGACCAGCTTCAAAATGTCGTTGGAACAAAGGCGTTGACGGATATGCCGCTCGGCAAGGAGTTGCGCTGGACAGATCTGGGCGCGTAAAAAAACATGTCATTGCTTCGTTGCACTGCCCTGGCGGGCGGTGCCAGGGAAGTGCAAGTGCGCTCCTCGCAATGATGAATTATGTATATGAAAATTCTTTATTTTTCCCTAGGCTACTGCACTCATGATCATCGCTTCTTGAAATCAATTTCAGACGGCGGGCATGAAGTGTTTTTTGTCCAATTGGAAGGCAATCAAAGACTGGTGGAGTCCCGCCCTGTGCCTAAAAATGTGACTCAAGTTATTTGGAAGGGTGGACGAGAACCATTCCGCTGGAGCAATCTGGCCGAGTTAACTTTAGACTTTCGGCGTTTAACCCGAGAGATCAAGCCTGACCTGATCCACGCGGGACCGATTCAAACCTGCGCGTTCATTGCTGTGTTAAGCGGGTTTAGCCCCATCCTGACCATGTCGTGGGGATTCGATTTAATGGATGATGTCCACCGCAATAAATGGTGGGAATGGGTTACGCGGTACACGTTGAAGCGTTCCACGTTTTTTACAAGTGATGCAAATGTGACTCGCGATAAAGCGGTTATTTATGGAATGAATCCCGAAAAAACAGTAGTATTCCCCTGGGGCGTTGATCTTGAACATTTTTCACCAAGCACGGATCACTGGTCACTGAACACTGATCACTTCACTTTATTTTGCAATCGCTCCTGGGAGACCCGCTATGGCGTGGATGTGCTCGCGCGCGCATTCGTAAAAGCGGCGCAGCAAAACGAACGTATGGATATGATCCTGCTAAATGGCGGTTCCCAGAGCGGACATCTCCGCCAGATATTGCAGAATGGCGGTGTGCTGGATCGTGTTACATTCGGCGGACAGATCTCGCAGACCGATCTGCCGCGCTGGTATCATATGGCTGATGTTTACATATCACCTTCGCATGTGGACGGTTCTTCTGTTTCGCTGATGGAAGCGCTGGCGTGCGGACTGCCTTGTCTGGTTTCAGATATTCCCGCCAATAAAGAATGGGTTGTTGAAAACGAGAACGGCTGGTTGTTCCGCGATGGTGATGCGGATCATCTGGCGGAAAAGATTCTCGCGGCCATCTCTCAAAGGGAGAATCTCTCTCAGATCGGCAGGGCAAGCCGATGGTCGGCAGAGATGCGCGCGGATTGGAAAAAGAATGCCGAGGTGTTGATGAATACTTATCGAAGTCTCATGGAGAGGAATTAATATGTTGAACCATAAGGAATTACTTGATGGATTTCGTCAGACCAGCGTGAAGCAGGGCGACACGATCATCGTGCATACTTCGTATAAATCGCTCGGGGGGGTGGAAGGCGGCGCGGAAACGGTTATTGACGTGATGCGCGAACTGGTTGGTACGAATGGCACGGTGATGTTCCCTGCCTTCAATTTTCAATCATGGACGGAGACCCATTATTTTGATGTGCTGGAAACTCCATCCAGGATGGGCATGATCACGGAACTGGCGCGCATCCGCCCTGACGCGAAGCGGACGCCGCATCCCATCTATAGTTTTTCCGTTTGGGGTGCGCGTGCGGATGAATTCTCCAAAACGGATGATGTCGAAGCGTACGGCCCGAACTCTGTTTTTGCATTATTCCACAAAACGAACGGGACGATCGTGAGCATCGGACTGGATTTCAACAGCACGTTTTCTCTGCACCATTATGTGGAATTCAACACAGGTTGTGACTATCGCCGCATCAAGGAATTCTCCGGTATCTATGTCGGATATGACCGCGAGCCGTGCATCAAAAAATATTCGATGTTTGTGCGCAAGAACGAGCGTGTCAAGACATACATTGTGCCAGGCATGAATGACCTGCTTCATGCAGGCGTGATCAAGGAAGTTCAGGTTGGCGCTGCGAAAGTCCACTTTGCGACCGCAAATGATTTTTACGATAATATGTCCGTTATTGTGCGCGAACACCCTGAGAAACTGCACTACATTGAAGAACCGAAATATTAGTGATTGGTAATTGATAAATCGTAATTTGTTGGCCGGGCGGCCGACAGATAGACAAGGAAACAAGTATGAAATCCTATACATCGTTAAAATCCGTATTGGCAGAATTCTTCCCGCTGCACCGCACATTGGCATCCGATGACCATGATAAGACGTTGGAGATCATCGGCTCGTACATGCCTGATTCCTCCAACTACACCATCGAGACGTATGCTCCGCTTGAAAAGGCGTGGACATGGTATGTGCCGGAGCGTTATGTAGTGCATGAAGCCTATCTGGAGATCGAAGGCGGCGAGCGCGTGGTGGATTTCAAGAATAATCCGCTTTATATTGTTTCCTATTCCCTGCCTGTTGATAAGACACTTTCATTTGAAGAACTTCAACCGCATTTGTACTTCAATGAAAAACGTCCGCATACGATTCCGTGGGTCTTCAAATATTATGACCGTGATTGGGGCTTCTGCTTACCAAAGAATATCTTTGATAAACTACCGCGCGATAAAAAATACCGTGCGGTCATCAGATCTGAATTCGTCACCGATCCCAAACAGGGATTCAAAATGGCAACCGCTGTCATTCATCCCGAAGGTGGAGCGAGCGTTTCGGCAGGCGAAATTATTGTGCAGGCGCATACCTGCCATCCCATGCAGGCCAATGACGATGGCGCGGGTGTGGTCAGCGCTATTGAACTGGCGCGCCGACTCGCTGAAAAGCCATTGCCCGCAGGTTCAATGAGCGTCCGCTTTTGGTTTGGCCCCGAAACCATCGGGACGATCGTTTACCTCTCGCACAACGAAAATATTATTCACAATTTACGCGGCGGCATCTTCATGGAAATGACGGGTAATAAAAATAAGATCGCCTGGCATCACACCCGCCAGCATACACACCTGCTTGACCGCATTACAAATTTTATTGTCGGTAAGTCTGCCCATGAGGAACGTGATTTTGCCGCCGCTCCCGCCAACGACGAACGCGTCATCAATGGACCGGGCGTCAATGTGCCGTGTATCTCGATCAACCGCTGGCCTTATGATGAATATCACACCAGTGATGACAATCTCGATATCATGCACGAAGACATGCTGGTCGGCGCGGCGGAAACAGCGGAGCACATCATCCGCATTTACGCCAGCAATTACATCCCGAAGCGTACTTTCCGTGGACCTGTTTTTCTCAGCGGAAACGGCCTGTGGGTTGATTGGCGCGAGAATTGGGCGCTCAACCGCGCCATTGAGAAGATCATGATGCGCTTCGAAGGCGGGCTTTCCGTTTTTGAGATCGCTGAACAAGTCGGCCTGGATTACTGGATGGTGCGCGACTACATCGAAAAATTCCGCGCAAAAGGATTTGTCACTGCTGAACCGATTCCGTCCGAGGCGCAAAACGCGTAAGTGCGGATCGCGATCCGCCCCAACAACAATATATGAAACCAAAAGTTGTAGCCATCATCCAGGGACGTATGTCCTCATCCCGCCTGCCTGGAAAGATCCTTGCAGACATTGCGGGTCAACCGATGTTGACCCGCGTATTCACCCGCACTTCACGAGCGAAGACGCTGGATGAAGTTATATTTGCCACGACGACAGACGCCTCAGACGACCCCGTAGCGGAGTACTGCGACTTTAGTGGCATTCCCTTCACCCGCGGCAGTTTGTTCGATGTCCTTGATCGTTATTATCAAACCGCTTTGCAAGCCAAAGCGGACATAGTTGTCCGTATCACAGCCGATTGCCCTGTTATTGATCCTGAATTAATAGATACTGTTGTAAATACCTTGCTTGAAGATGAGTACGACTTTGTATGTAACCGTCTGCCCCCGCCTTGGAGTCGTGTCTATCCTATCGGATTGGATGTTGAAGCTTGTACATTTAAAGTATTAAAGAAGGCGTGGAAGGAAGCCAAAGAGCCCCAGCATCGTGAGCACGCCATGCCGTATTTTTATGAAGACGTTCAACTGACAACCTTTAACCGTCAATTGCAGACTGGCACTTCCCCGCGTGGGTTCAAAATTGCCCTGATCCATAACACCACCGACTTTGGCGATTATCGATGGACGGTGGATACTCCGGAAGACCTTGAATTCATGCGCCAGGTGTACGCTCGCTTTGATGGACGAGACGATTTCACCTGGAAAGAAGTGCTTGACCTTGTACACGATAACCCGGAACTGATGAAAATTAATGCGGGTGTGGAACATAAGAAGTGGAAGGATATAGATAAGAGAGCCTTGAAACATTAATTTGTTGGAACGTTTTAACTTGTAAACGATTTTTTATGCCGCTGATCACATTATTTTCCGCTCCAAAACCATTCACGAATCCGCATATTGCGATAATTCAGCGCAATGCGATCAAGTCATGGACGCTGCTTCCTGACGTTGAAGTCATTTTGTTTGGCGAAGAAGAAGGTCTGCCCGAAGCCGCGCGCGAATTGGGCGTCAAGCATATCGCTCACGTTTCACGAAGCGTGACTGGCATACCGTTGATCTCGTCCATGGTTCAACTGGCAAGAGAGAATGGCAGCAGTGACCTGCTTTGCATCATCAACGCGGATATGATCCTCATGCCCGATTTTCTCGAAGCGGCGAAACAGGCTGTAAAGTTGAACGATAAATTTGTGTTGTTGAGTCAGCGTTGGGATTATGACATCCCGGCTGCGCTGGACTTTGCCGAAGGGTGGGAGTCAAGGCTAAGGGAATCTGTCAGAAAACAGAACCAGCTTCACCGTCCCGCGGGAAGCGATTTTTTCCTTTTCCCCAGAGACTGCTATCAAGACATCCCGAATTTCACGATCGGCAGGGCAGGCTGGGATAATTGGATGATCTATCAGGCGCGCATGCAGAACTGGCCTGTCATTGACTGCACGCCGTCGGTGATGATCATTCATCAGAATCATGATTACAGCCATCTGCCGGGCGGGAGGCCGCATTATAACCACCCTGACACCGATGTGAATATTCGTCTAGCCGGGGGGCAGGCGCATATCCGTTACACCATCCTCGATGCGACCCATCAACTCGCGGATGGTAAACTTATCCGCCCGAAGATGACTTCGCTGCGCTTCACACGCCGCTTTGAGTTGTTTCTGCGTTCTATATTTTCTTTCCTGCCGGAGAAGACGCTTGAGAATATCGTGAGACCGAAGCGATGGAAGAAGCGATTTAAGAAATTATTCAAATAAGTTGAAAGGTTGAAAGTTTGAATGTTGGAAAGTTTTGAACCTTCAACCTTTCAACGTTCAACCATGGAACCGATATGAGAAAAGGCCAAAACCCCGCCAAGTTCGTCAAAGATGTCGCCCACCCCGAGCGGATCACAGTTGCGTTATTAAATTACATCCCATTCCTGAGTGGATTCTATGCAGAGACATTGGAAGTGCTGAAGGTCTCGCTCGAATCCATGCGCAAAGATGCGGGGCTGCCGTTTGACTTGATGGTTTTCGATAACGGCTCCTGCCCTGAAGTGCGCGACTTCCTCGTAAAAGAAAAAGAAGAGGGACGGATCCAATATTTGATCCTCTCTGAAAAAAATATGGGCAAGGGCGGCGCGTGGAATGTGATGCTGACAGGCGCGCCGGGCGAGATCATCGCCTACACCGATGCGGATGTTTTGTTCTCCCCGAACTGGCTTTCGCGTTCTGTGGAGATTCTCGAAACCTTCCCGAATGTCGGCATGGTGACCGCGCGTCCGTTCCGCACGCCGCCTGAGTTTTACGAAGGGACTTTGAAGTGGGCGAAGGATAATGCCACGCTTGATGAAGGTCAATTCATTCCGTGGCAAACCTTCCTTGAATTTAACCTCTCACTTGGCCAAACCGAAGAAGAGAACAAAAAAGTATATGCCGAGACAAAAGATTGGCGTATCCAATACAAAGGCGTGACCGCGCTCGCAGGCGCGTCGCATTGGCAGTTCACGGCCTATAAATCCACCCTGCAGCAATTCCTGCCCTTTGACATGGACAAGCCCATGGGACAAGTCCGCCAGTTGGACAAGCGCATGAACGATGCGGGTTTGCTGCGCCTGATGGTCTCTGATCCGCTGGCGATGAATATGTCCAATACGCTGGGATATTTGCGCGGGGAGTTGGGGAAGGGACGAGTAACGAGTAAAAAGAGAGTGAGTTTCGGCAAGCGTATATTGGAAATTGGTTTTATCAAGAAGATTTTGTTGGCGGTGTATAACAAGATCTTCAGTTGGTATTACTCTTAAAAACTAAACACGAAGACTGCAAAGTTCGCAAAGAAAAGAAACTTTGCGGTCTTCGCGGGCTTGGCGGTTCAAAGGTTTCATGACCAAACGTATCTTCATCTCCGCCGACCACGGCATGGCAATCATCTACTTCCTGCAAAGCGACGTCGTCCCGACTCTGCTTGCTGCGGGCGTTGAGATCGTCGTCCTCACCGACGATGACACCAAAGAAAAGATCGCATCACGTTTCACTCGTCACGGCCTCACCTTCGAAGGCTTGCGCCTCAAGCAAGCCAATGACTACGCAAAAAAGTCAGCCCGCGCTGGCAGTGGCTGCTCGGCTACCTGCGCCGCGTGGGCGGCTCGCGCCGCATCAACACTGAAGCCATGGACAGCCACATCTGGGAAGTTTGGGCCGAGAACGGCTGGAAATTCCGTTTTGGTATTTGGATTCCCTCCGCGCTGATGATCCTGCTTCTGCGGAATTTTTCCTTCGCCCGCAAACTTTTGGTGCGGATGCAGAACCGCTTCACGCCTAGCCCGGGTCTGTACTCTGACCTATTCAAAAAGTACCAACCCGACATGGTCATCGCCTCAACCCCCGGCTGGCGTATGGACCGTTACCTCCTGCGTGAATCCGCCCGCCGCGGAATCCCGAACATGACCGTCATTGTCGGCTGGGATAATTCATCCTCGTACAACATCTCAGGCGCGGATGTGCAGTGGGCGACCTGTTGGTCAGAATTGCAAAAAGAAGAGCTCGTCAAAGGCTCCGATTGGGATCCCGAGCATGTGCACGTGGGCGGTATCCCTTCGTATGACGGATATTTCCGCAAGCAATGGCTCATGCCGCGTGACGAATATTTCAAACTGCACGGGCTTGACCCGCAGCGCAAGTTAATTTCATACGCCAGCAGTTTTGTTCATTTTGCGCCGAACTTCCCGAACATCGAAGCGCTGGCAAAACTGGTCTCGTCCGATTCACTGGCCGAACCTTCACAGTTGTTGATCCGTTTGCATCCCAGTCATTTTCAAGACAAGCCGAAGATCTTTGCAGACGAACGCGCGCAGGTCTTTGAATTGGAGAAAAAATATCCGCATGTGCATGTTGTCCAGCCTGTGGCATTGGGCGGCTCGCTCGGCTACTACGGCGGCGAGGACATGGACGAGAAGTCATCCATGATGGCGTATTCGGATGTGGTGGTGACCGTCTATTCGACCATGCTGGTCGAGACGGCTGTCCATGACACGCCAATGATCGCAGCAACGATTGACACTCCCGGTGGATGGAACAAGCCGAAGAAGTTCTCGCTGTCGCTGAAAGAGATCGGCAACTGGCCCACGCACAAACGTTTTTGCGATGCCAGGGCGGGGCGGGTAGCAGCAACAGATAAAGAGCTGCGTTCCATGTTGAATGCCTACCTGAAAAATCCGTCCCTTGATTATCCCGAACGCAGAAAATTTATCGAAGATGAAATCACATTTACAGATGGAACATCAGGTAGACGAACGGCAGAATTTATTTTGAAAGTGTTGGAGAAAACAGGTCGCGAAGAGCGCTAAGAAAAACCCTTTGTGCTTCGCGGCAAAAAAAAAACATTTGTGCTCCTTCGTGGCGTCGTGGTAAAAATGAATAAACCCATGTTCCTCTTTTACTTCTCGATCACTCTCGCCATTTGCTCCAGTGCGCTCTATCATTTCGTCGCCAAGAGCACGCCATCGAATGTGAATTTCACTGTATCCCTTTTAGTGACGTACGCCGTTGCTTTTGCCGTGACCCTTCTTACCTTTTTCTTCTTCCCCGCCAAAAATGGAATCACGGCAGAACTCAAACAACTCAACTGGGCCAGCATTGGACTTGCCGTTGCCATCGTCGGAATCGAGTTTGGTTTCCTGCTTGTTTACCGCTCTGGCTGGAATTTGGGCATCGCTGCAGTGCTGACGAATGTGGTCGCCTCGCTGATCCTGCTGCCTGTGGCGATTTTTCTTTTTAAGGATAAAATCTCATGGGTCAACATTGCAGGGATTTTTGTCTGCCTCGCGGGGTTGGTCATGTTGAATTGGAAACGATAGTTTGGAGACACACTCATCATGCTTTCCCGCTTAAGGTCCGCCGCCCGTATCCTGCTCAAGGGCGATCCAAGAAAGAATAAACGCAATCCCATTCCCGCCATAACGCTTGAGGAAGTCGCCGAGATCAAGCAATTCTTTTCGCGCGAGAAGTTCTTTATCTTCGGTCATGCCCGTTCCGGGACGACCCTGCTGACCCGTCTGGCGCGCCTGCATCCCGAAGTACATTGCAATTATCAGGCGCATTTTTTCACACGCCAGCCGCTGCTCAAGTCACTGGTCAACACGCCCGAAGCGGAAGAATGGCTGACTCGCAAATCCAATCGTTGGAATCAGGGCGGGGATCTGTCTGCGCTGGTACTGCGCGCGTCTGCCGATTTTATACTGGAGCGTGATGCCGCCCGCGAAGGAAAAAATATCGTCGGCGACAAGAGCCCCTCTTCCACGATCCACGGGCAGGCAGTCCGTGATATGCATGCGGTCTATCCTGATGCAAAACTGGTGTACATCGTCCGCGATGGACGCGATGTGTTGATCTCGGAACGCTTCCGAAATTTTGTGGAGGAATCCAAGTTCCTGACTGCGGAAGATCAGCGCATTATTGCCGACCTGAAAGTTGATCCTGCTCCGTTTACAGATGGCCGCCGTTCGATATTCACCGAGGCCTTCATCCGCCGCGTGGCAAAAGGCTGGGTCGCAAATCTTAAAGAAACCGAAGATGAAGGCCGCAGGTTATTCGGTGATCATTATTTCGGTATGCGCTACGAAGACCTGTTGCAAACTCCTTTTAATGAAATGAGCAAATTGTGGAACTTCCTCGGCGTGAAAAGTGTCGATGCGGCGCTTGGGGAGAAGATCAAAGCTGAAATGTCATCCAATCCCGATGAGGAGTGGCAGGCCAAAAGGAATGAAGGCATCGCGTCCTTCCTCCCGAAAGGACATGCCGGTAACTGGTCGCGCTTGTTCACAGAAAAAGATAAAGCCGTCTTCAAGGAAGTCGCGGGGGAGATGCTGATCAAATGGAATTATGAGAAGGATTTGAATTGGTGAAATAATGAAATATTTAATTGCAGGTCTGGGTTCCATCGGACGCCGTCACATGCGGAATTTGATCGCGTTGGGTGAAAAGGATATTGTCCTTTTCCGCACGCGCAAAGCGACCATGCCCGATGATGAGCTTGCGGGCTTTCCCGTTGAAACCGATTTTCACGAAGCGCTCAAGAAACACAAACCTGATGCTGTGATCGTGGGGAATCCGACATCCATACATTTGGATATTGCCATCCCTGCCGCGGAAGCAGGTTGTGCTATTTTGCTTGAAAAGCCGATTTCAAATTCAACTGAAAGGCTGGGGCAACTCGAATCTGCGGTGAAGAAAAGCGGGTCAAAAGTGTTGGTCGCTTTCCAATTCCGCTTTCACCCCGGGCTGATGCGCGCAAAGCAGTTGATCTCTGACGGCGAAATTGGGCGGATCATTTCCGCGCATGTGCATTTTGGAGAATACCTGCCCGCCTGGCATCCGTGGGAGGATTACCGCCAGGGCTACGCGGCGCGCGCAGATATGGGCGGCGGCGTGGTGCTGACGCAGTGTCACTCATTGGACTATCTCCCGTGGCTGGTTGGGAAAGTTAGATCCGCCTGGGGTTTCACCGGTAAGTTAAGTGATCTGGAAGTGGATGTCGAAGATACAGCCGAGATCGGGCTGCGTTTTGAAAGCGGGGCGCTGGGAAATCTGCATTTGGATTTCAACCAGCAGCCGCCCGCGCATCGTTTTGAGATCATTGGCACGAAAGGCACTATCAAGTGGGATCTTTCAGATGGCGCGACCCGTATCTATCGCGCTTCAGCCGAATCGCTGTCGATTTCAACGGGCAGGGAGATCAAGGCCGGCGGGGAGTGGGAAGCGTATCCGCTTCCTGAAAATTGGGAACGCAATGTGATGTTCCTCGAACAGATGAAGCATTTCGTCGCGGTGGTACGCGGTGAAGCCGAACCAGCCTGTACTCTGGAGGATGGCGTGCGCGTCATGAAGTTGATCTCTGCTGTGCACGAGTCGCAAAAAACGGGGCAATTGGCGCATCTCTAGTTTTTCCTGAATTTTAAATCCAAAATTCATTGACTGAATTTTGGAGTATAATTTTCGCTTGTCTGAAAATTAGCAGTAACGATTGTACAGAACGGATCGTTGCTTCATAACAATATTGGAGTGAAAATGACAAAAGCAAAATTAATTCCCCCCTATGGCGGCAAACTGGTCAATCTGGTTGTTGAAGGCAAGGAGCGTGAAGAGCTGCTCGCCCGCGCCGGGAAACTGCCTTCCATCAAGATCACCATGCGCAACATGTGCGACCTTGAGTTGATCGCCACCGGCGGATTTTCTCCGTTGACGACCTTCATGGGCAAGGCTGATTATGACCGCGTGCTCAAGGAAATGCGTCTCGCGGATGGAACTCTCTTCCCGCTTCCCATCACCCTGACAGCTGATCCGAAAGAACTGCCGACAGTAGGCGAAGAACTGGCCTTGCGCAGCGCAAATTTCGATCTGATCGCGGTCATCACACTTGATGAGGTCTACCACTGGGATGCTGAGGCTGAAGCCGCTCACGCTTACGGCTCAACCGATTCCAAGCACCCGATGGTTTCTGAGATGGCACGCTGGAACAAAGTCTGTATCTCTGGTCCATTGAAAGTTGTAAATCTTCCCAAGTATTATGATTTTGTGAATTTACGCCACACTCCTGCTCAGGTGCGTGCCATGCTCGAAGAGATGGGACACGACAACGTGGTCGCATTCCAGACCCGCAATCCCCTGCACCGCATCCATGAAGAACTGACCAAACGCGCCGCTGCGGAAGTCAAAGGCTCGTTGATCGTACATCCTGTGGTTGGCATGACCAAACCCGGTGACGTGGATCATTACACCCGCGTCCGCACATACAAGGCATTGGTCGATAACTACTACGATAAGAAAGACACCATGCTCAGCCTGCTTCCGCTGGCGATGCGCATGGCCGGCCCGAAAGAAGCTTTGCTTCACGCCATCATCCGCCGTAACCATGGCGCCAATCACTTTATTGTTGGCCGCGATCATGCGGGGCCGGGCAATGATTCGTCGGGCAAACCATTCTACGGCCCGTATGATGCGCAGGAACTCATGCAGAAGTACGAAGCTGAACTCGGCGTCAAGATGGTTCCGTTCGAGATGCTGGTCTATCTTCCCGATGAAGATCGCTATGTCGAAGAGAAGGATGTTCCCAAGGGCGCGAAGGTGGCAAATATCTCCGGCACACAAGTCCGCGATGATTACCTTGCCAAGGGCAAGCTGCTCCCTGAATGGTTCACCCGCCCTGAGACCGCCGAGATTCTGCGCGAGATGTATCCTCCCCGTCACAAGCAGGGATTCTGCATCTGGTTCACCGGTTTGAGCGGATCAGGCAAGAGCGCGACCACCGAAGTTGTGACCACTTTATTGCTTGAGCGTGGACGCGAGATCGCCATTCTCGACGGCGATGTTGTCCGCACGCACCTCTCCAAGGGACTTGGCTTCAGCAAGGAAGACCGTGACACCAATATCATCCGCATCGGCTTTGTAGCCGGTGAGATCGTCCACGCGGGCGGCGCAGTCATTTGCGCGGCCATCAGTCCCTACCGCGCCACACGCGCTGAGGCCCGCAAGATGGTCGGCGAGAACTTTATCGAAGTTTACATGGACACTCCCGTTGAAGTCTGCGAACAACGCGATGTGAAGGGTTTGTATGCCAAAGCGCGTCAGGCGATGATCGATGGCAAACCGATGGGATTCACCGGCGTGGATGATCCCTACGAACAGCCGATCGAGCCCGCGATCACACTTAAGGGATTTGGCGCATCAGCAGAAGAAAATGCGCATATCGTTATTTCATATCTTGAAGAACAAGGTTATATCGCCAAACAGGCGTAATTGATCCTCACGTAGAGACGCTTCCGAAGTTTCTCTCCCGATGGGAGAGGGACTTGAGCGAGGGGCGTCTCTACGCTTTATTTAAATGAAACACTTTTTGAAATCCCATTTTCTTTTCCTTGCAGTACTCAGCTTGATCGCTGTGATCGCAGTGTGGGCTGTTCTTTACAGCACACCGCAGGGACTCGGGCTTTCAGACGACTCGATTGCGTACATTGCCGGCGCGCGCAGCATCCTCAGCGGACAGGGCTATCGTGAAGCCTGGCTGGCGTCCAACCAACCCGTTACGCACTTTCCCCCCGCGTTCTCATCCATCCTTGCATTGATCGGCCTCAGCGGACTTGATCCACTGCGCGGCACGCGCTTTGTCAATTCCCTGCTGTTTGGCGGAAATGCGTTTTTGCTTGGAATTCTCGGCTGGCGCATGACCAAATCACAAAGTGCGGGTGTGGTGCTGGCCTTGTTATTTGCAGTCAATGCTTCATTTCTCAATGCTCATGCTGTTGCGATGAGCGAACCGCTCTATATTTTTTTCAGTCTTGCCTCATTCCTTGTATTTTTCCAATACTTTAATACGAAACAAAACTCCTGGCTGGTATTAACGGGTATTTTTGTGGCGTTTGCATATCTTACGCGTTATGCCGGTCTTGCATTAATTGCCACATTCCTGGTTGCGCTGATCCTGCTGCAGGATACCTGGAAGCAAAAACTGACCAGCGCCGGGATTTTTATTTTCAGCGCTCTTCCGTTCCTGCTGGGCTGGAGCATCCGCAATAAACTTGTCGCGGACAACGCCACCAACCGCACATTGATCTGGCATCCGCTCACAATTGAAAACATCAATACCGCAATATTTAATTTCTCCGAATTTTTCATTCCTGTTGAAACCTGGCGGCGTGCGCTTATAAAAATCCCCAACTTCTTTGTTACCTTATTATCATTGATCGCATTGGTTTTGCTGGTTTGGTTGTTGTATAAAGGATTGAAGAAATTTCTTGATCCTGCTGCCGAACGACCAGAAATTTTATCCTTCACCAGCGGACTGTATATCTTTGGGTATCTCGCCTCGATCGTCTCTTCGATGCTGTTGTTCGATGCCAGCACCAAATTTAAACTCCGTATCCTGGCGCCGGTATATGTCTCACTGATCATCCTGCTTGTTTTTCTTGGATATTGGCTGTGGCAGAGACGCGCAATGATTTGGCGCAGTATTGTTATTATTTCAACATTTATTATTCTTGCACTTTCCTTTAACGACATAGCAGGTCTCGCGGCAAAACTCCACAAAGGCGGTCAGGGCTATGCCTCCTTCCAATGGTATGATTCGCAGGCCATGGATTTCCTGGACACGCTCCCCGAGGGAACACGCATCTATACCAATCAGCCCGGCCCTGTTTACCTTTATACGGATCGCCCCAGTTATGTCCTGCCCGATCTCGTAGACCCGGTCACTGACCTGCCGCGCGAAGGATATGTTGAAGGTGTGGACGCGCTTCAAGAAGACGTGCTTTCGGGTGACGCCGCGCTCGCCCTCTTCAAGTTTGGTTCGGAAGAAGAGGATGTCCAATCCATTTATATACAACTCGCCGATGGCTTATATCTTGCGCACAACACGCATGGCGATAAAATCTATACAGCCTTTCCATAAGAGGAGCACATCATGACCGTTCTGGATAAATTCAACTTGAAGGATCGCGTGGCCGTTGTCACAGGCGGCGGCGGACAATTGGGATTTGAGTTTTGCAAATCGCTTGCCGAGGCAGGCGCGGCTGTTGTCGCGGCCGATCTGAATATGGAACTTGCCACCCAGACAGCCGCCCGCCTAACCGAATCCGGCTACTCTGCGATCGCTTTCCCGCTCGATGTCACCCGCATCGAATCGACCCGCGAGCTGGTCGCTGAGACGACGAAGCAATTCGGCCGCCTTGACATCCTCGTCAACAGCGCCGCCCTCGACCCGAAATTCGACCCCGAGGCCGCCTCCAAAGGGATTGCCCCCGGCGCCTTCGAAGATTATCCGCTTGAACAGTGGAATGCTGCATTGAATGTAAATCTAACGGGTATTTTCCTTGTCACTCAGGCTTGTGTAAAACAAATGATCGTACAGGGCAAAAAGGGCAGTATCATCAACATTTGCTCGACCTATGGACTGAACGGTCCCGACCAACGCATCTATATCAAAGACGGCAAACGCGTGGCATTCAAACCCGTTTACTACACCACCACCAAAGCCGGCGTGATGGGATTTACCAAATACCTCGCCGCTTATTATGCCGAGACCGAGATCCGCGTGAATGCGCTCACTCCCGGCGGCGTGTTTAACAATCACGAAGAATATTTCGTCAAGAATTATTCCGCCAAAACCATCCTCGGCCGCATGGCCAAGAAGGATGAAATGAACGGCGCGTTGTTATTCCTCGCCTCCGATGCCTCTTCTTATATGACAGGTAATAACGTCATTGTCGATGGCGGATGGACTGCCTGGTAGTGGCGCAGCACTGCGCCCCTACGGAGAATGAATGACCGAAATCCTTGCCCTTATCCCCGCGCGTGGCGGTTCCAAAGGAATTCCTCGCAAAAATATCCGCAGTTTTGCAGGCTATCCGCTGATCGCGTGGAGCATTGCCGCCGCCAAACAATCTCAGTTGGTGACCCGTGTCATTGTCTCGACCGATGATGAAGAGATCGCTGCGGTTGCGCGCGAATGGGGTGCAGAGACTCCCTTCCTGCGTCCTGCTGAATTTGCCCAGGATAAGACCACCGACCTGCCCGTCTTTGAACACGCGCTCAAGTGGCTGGAAGAGGTTGAAGGATATCACCCTGATATAGTTGTACAATTGCGCCCAACATCTCCCATTCGTCCCCAAACAATGGTGGATGATGCCATTCGTATCCTGTTGAATCATGAAGATGCGGATTGTGTACGCGGTGTGGTGCCTGCCGGGCAAAACCCATTCAAAATGTGGCGTTTCAATGGCGAAGGCAAGCCATTGAATCCATTGCTTGAAGTACCGGGGATTGCCGAGCCGTATAATGCGCCGAGGCAGATCCTGCCTCCTGTTTACTGGCAGACAGGTCACATTGATGCGATCCGTGTTTCTACCATCGTCAACAAGAAATCGTTGACCGGTGATGTCATCTATCCATTATTGATCGACCCGAAATACACGGTGGACATTGATACCCTGCCTGATTGGGCAAAGTATGAAGCATTGGTCTATAGCGGCTTGGAAATGATCTCGCCGGGCAAACCGCGCCGCGCGATACCTGATGCCATCCAAATGATCATCTGTGATTTTGACGGCGTGGTGACAGATAACCTTGTCATCACAGATCAGGATGGAAAAGAATCAGTCACGGCTTCCCGTAGTGATAGTATGCACATTAAGAAATTGCATGAGTTGGGTGTTGAGGTGATGATCCTCTCCTCGGAACCGAATCCAGTTGTGATGGCGCGCGCGAAAAAGATGGGGGTGGAGGCAATTCACAATGTGGGAATGCAGAACAAGGGGCGTGTGATGCGGGAAGTCCTCGAGCAGAAAAATGTCAAAGCGGAGAACGTCATCTATGTTGGCAATGACCTGAATGACCTTCCCTGTTTTGAGATCGCGGGCTGGTCTGTGGCGGTCGCGGATGCGTATCCTGAAGTGATCCGCGCGGCTGATCATGTGTTGACAACGACCGGCGGTCACGGTGCGATCCGTGAATTATGTGAAATTGTTTTGAAGCAATTATCTCAAAAGGAGAATTAAAAAATGGCTCGTGAAATTAAATTTGGAAACCGAATGATGGGTGATGGTCATCCTGCGTATGTGATCGCTGAAGTGGGAATTAATCACAACGGCGATCTTGATATCGCCAAGAAAATTATTGACGCCGCTGCTCACGCTGGCGCGGATGCGGTGAAATTCCAGAAGCGAACTCCCGAGGTTTGTACGCCGCTAGATCAGCAAAAACAAATGCGTGAGACGCCGTGGGGCTACATCTCGTATTTGGATTATCGTTATAAAGTTGAGTTCAACGAAGAGCAGTATCGTGAGATTGACCGTCATTGCAAGGAAAAGAAAATCGATTGGATGGTCTCGGTGTGGGATGAGCCTTCGGTTGATTTCATGCAAAAGTTTGATACTCCCGCGTATAAAGTTCCGTCTGCATCGTTGACCGATCACAATCTTTTAAAGTATGTCCGCAAGACGGGCAAGCCTATTATTATTTCCACGGGCATGTCCACGATGGAACAAATTCATAAAGGGGTGGATGCGGTTGGCGAAGACAACCTTGTTATCATGCACTGCACCAGCACTTATCCATGCGAGCCTGATGAGCTGAATCTCCGAATGATCGAAACCCTGCGCAAGGAATTCCCGAATAATCCCATCGGCTATTCAGGTCACGAAGTCGGGCTGGTGCCTTCCGCGGTGGCGATCGCTCTTGGTGCGACCTCTGTTGAACGTCATATTACGTTGGATCGCGCCATGTGGGGCAGTGATCAGGCCGCGTCTGTTGAGCCAGGCGGTTTTGAACGTCTGGTGAAATATATCCGTGTCACTGAAGCTGGTCTCGGTGATGGCGTGAAGAAGGTGTATGAATCTGAAAAGGGTTCCATGAAGAAACTGCGCCGCGTTGTAAACGAATAATTTTGTAGGGGCGCAGCATTGCTGCGCCCCTACGGTTAATTATGGGATTTACTCAAAAACTTCGCCGCACGCTCCGCCCGCTGGGCAAGACCGCTCAAGCCATCCTGCGATGGAAGCGGTTTTCTTTTAATGATGCGCCGCCCGTCTTTGGAAACTCCAAACCGAAGAGCGGCTCGCATTTATTATTACAAGTCCTGAACGGCTTTACGCAGATCATGCCATATAAGTATGTGGATGCGGATCCTGTACGGACGATCAAAAAAGACGGTGAACGGTGGACAGCGGACAGTATTGCAGCCAGTTTACGTGCTGTCCCGTCTGGTGTGATTGGCTGGGGTTATGTCGAGGCTTCGACTGAGAATGTGGCGGTTTTATGCCAGCCAGGCCGCGTCAACTATTTTATTTATCGTGATCCGAGGGATATGCTCGTTTCGCAGGTTTTCTTCGCGACTGACATGCACGGTGAACATGGAATGCACGATTACTACAATGCGCTCCCTGATTTTGACGCGAGATTAAATGTTGCAATTACCGGCATTGATAAAGACGGGTTGAAAATGGTCAGCGTGAAACAGAGATATGATGGCGTCTTTCAATGGCTGGAACAGAAGGATGGAATGTGCATTCGCTTTGAAGAATTGATCAATAACCGCGATGTCACGTTGAACGCAATGCTGGATGAAGTAGAGAAGACCGGTTATAAGATCCCAACTCCGCGTGAAAAGGCGCTGCCTGTTTTAGTGGATGCCATCCAGCCGAAGAAGAGTCATACCTTCCGATCGGGGAAAACAGGTGGATGGAAGCAGTATTTCACAGAGGAGCACAAGAAGCTATTCAAGGACGTGGCAGGCGATTTGCTTGTGAGGCTGGGGTACGAAAAGAATAATGATTGGTAAGTTTTCCGCTTAGTCACTGAAATAAATACTGTGACAACGGACCCTTTCCCGTGGTTTTGTCATGATGGATTCGATTTCCGTTTTCCATTTTATAGAATGGGGTGTTTCCCGGTGATGCAAAAAGTCTTCCTTTGTGCGATAGACTTCATGGATTACAAAGCAGGATATGTCATCTTCATTTTGCAAAATATCGTACCGCACATTTCCATTTTCTCTTCGCGTGGCAAGAGCACACTCCAGAGTTTTTTGAAGAAAAATTTCAATTTTGTTTTCAAGTACATGTGCTGTGACAGTTAATGTGTACATAATATCCTCCATGTTTTGGTAATCTCAGTATACAATAAGTTACTTCTCTATGTGTTTTAGGTGATTTGATAATGATTTCTGGCATAAAAGACTTTTATACCCAGCGCATCAAGCGCGGACTTGTCCGCAGGCTCAATAATCTTAAGATCTCATCTGTGGCGCGCAAGGTGGCCCGCAAAGAGCCGCCGCCAAATGGCGCGCCTGTTGTATTCTTTAAGGCATCCACTGGCATTGATGATCTATCATGGAACAGCGGATTTCATTTGCTGGCATCATGGGCATTTCGATTACAGGGAATCCCTGTGGTTTATTTTGCGTGCGACTCTGGTTTGAGTAAATGTGTGCTCGGTACAAACCGCGATGATCCTCATAAGGAAATGCCGTGTAAGTCGTGCGTCATGCAGTCGAAGGTTCTGTATAAAAACGTTGCAATGTTCAACCGTTCAATCATTCAAACTTCCAGCACTAGCTGGTTCAACTATCAGCGTGATGACAGACTCGTTGAGGCATTGACCAGGCTCCCTGTCGAAGAGATGATGCGTTTTGAATGGGATGGAGTTCCGCTCGGAGCGTTGTGTCTGCCCGGGCTGAGATGGGTCTTGAGAGTCCACCATCTGAATGATGATGAATCGACTCGTTATCTGTTTCGGGAATATATTTTATCGGCGTGGAATGTGGCGCAGAAATTTGACGCGCTGCTCACTCAGGCTCAGCCTCGGGCGGTTCTTGTTTTCAACGGCCAATTCTTCCCCGAAGCGACCGCGCGGTATGTCGCCCAAAAGCGCGGACTGCGCGTCATCACCCATGAAGTTGGCTTGCAGCCTGCGACCGCGTACTTCACCGAAGGAGAAGCGACTGCATACCCGATCACAATTCCCGAGTCGTTCGAGATGAATGATGAACAGAATGCGAAGTTGGATGCGTATCTTGCAAAGCGTTTCCAGGGTGACTTCACAATGGCAGGCATTAAATTCTGGGCGGACATGAAGGGACTCGACGAGACGTTCTTAAAAAAGGCGGCGGACTTCAGGCAGATCGTGCCCATCTTTACCAACGTCATCTTCGATACCAGCCAGCCGCATGCCAACACGGTCTTTGAGGATATGTTCGATTGGCTGGATCTGGTGCTGGAGGAAATTCGTTTACACCCAGAAACCTTGTTCGTCATCCGCGCACATCCTGATGAAACCCGCGTTCGCAAAGCCAGCCGCGAAACTGTCGAGGGTTGGGTGGCAAGCCGCGGTGTGGACAAAGAATCGAATGTTGTTTTTGTCAGCCCGAAGGAATCGCTCAGTTCGTATGAGTTGATTCTAAGATCCAAGTTCGTGATGGTCTATAACTCGACGATTGGGCTCGAGGCGTCCATCATGGGCGCGGCGGTGTTATGCGCGGGCAGGGCGAGATTTACACAATATCCCACGGTGTTCTTTCCGCACACGATCGAAGAAGTACGCGGCAAAATGAAGGAATTTTTGGCTGTGAACGTGATCGTTGTTCCGCTTGAGTTCAAACGCAATGCGCGCAGGTTTTTGTATTACCAGTTATTCAGAACATCCCTGCCGTTTGGGAAATTCCTTGAGCCATCCGTGAGAACCACGCAGACCAGGTTGAGGTCATTTGGATTGAACGAGCTGGTATCGGCTGATTCGATCAAGGTGATTATGGATGGGGTGCTGGCGGACGGGGATTTTATGTTGGGAGAGTAATCTGCCAATTCTTTCCTGAAACCATTAACGTGCCTTTGGGTTCCCTGTTCGAGATTGTATGAACAAAATAGCAGCCCATTTTCTACACGGTATAATGTCTTTGGAGTGGCTGAGCGTGGTGTAGACATATACTAACACTACATCGTCCCGCTTTACAAAATTTAGGAATATACATGTCGGTTTTTTCTTCGTATCTCAATTTGCACAAAACTGATCGCCGTTGGGCGATTGTTTTGTTCTTAATGTTGATTGTGGTATCTGCGCTTTATTTTTTGAATGCGAGCCGGTTAAATCCAACCGGTAATTTCTCCACGTACGCAGACGATACCTATATCCATCTCCGCTTTGCGCACAATCTTGTCAACGGCTGGGGCATCGTCTGGAATCAAGGCGAACAACCTGTGGAGGGATCGACCTCATTTATTTATCTTTTGATGATCGCTGCGATTGAAAAGCTCGGGGTGCAGCCGATTTGGACTCTCGCTTATACTTGCGCGATTTTTGCCGTGCTTGCGATCGCAACCACGTTTGTTCTCCTCCAAACAATAAATCAAGACCATTTGCTTGAGAATTTGACAGCCGTTATTATGCTTGGTCTCTCTGCTCGGCTCATGATTTGGGCCAACACAGGCCTGGAGGTAACACTGTATGCCTTTGCGCTTGTCCTGTGCGTGTTTCTCTATATTTTGTATCGGACCGGCGCAGTACCGCCGTATTTTGTGGGGCTGGCGTTTGCAGTCACTTCCTTTATCCGCCCGGAGTGTTTGGCTATCTTTGGAGTGACAGTTGCGTTTGAATTAATTACCATCTATTTGTCTGGAACAAAAAATTACCGCCCAATTTTCATGTTGGTCGGATCATTCCTGATCATTTATTCGCCGGTCTTCTTATGGAAATGGTCATACTTCGGCTACCCCTTTCCAAACACATATTATGCAAAAACAGGCGGCGGTCTGATCCAGATCAGTGCTGGCGCGGCTTACTTGTGGACCAATTTGATTGAGACTTTTATCCCATCCGGCTTGCTAGGGTTGGTTTTTCTTGCAACATTGCGGAAGGGTTCGTACTTTCTCGAAAAAACATATTTGTTGATCATACTCTTGTCTTCCTGGCTGATCGTGGCCATGAACGGCGGCGATTATATGCTGAAGGGCCGTTTCCTTACTCCAATATTCCCGATTCTGTTTGTTCTGGTTGGACTGGGGATTTCGCAATTGGCAGATCGTATCTCCCGCTTGTACCGCATGATCCTTATTTTCTGGATTGCTCTTGATCTCTTTTACCGTGTGGTATCTCGAAAAACCAATTGTAAAAAATTATGCTGATAGACCTTTCCCAACAGCAAAGGCGAACAAGCCGAGAGAGATCGTTTCAACACCAGAGTTCGTAATGATTGGCAGATCACTGCGCGATATTGCCCAGCCCGGGGACTCGATCGCCTTGGTACCTATTGGGGCAATTGGGTATTATTCTGGAATGACTGTATATGACATGGTCGGCCTTGTGGACCCAACCATCGCTCACGAACCCTTTTCGCAGGAATATATAAAATCCTCGTGGCGGCCGGGACATGACAAGGGGGATGGTTTATACATTCTTCAGCTCATGCCAACTTATATACTCATAGTTGACAGATTGACTTATGAGCCCTTATCCGGAGTGGATGATTGGGCGCTTCAATATAAATCCATCGCTGAAATTTGGAATTCTCCGCAATTTCACGAGGAATACCACTTTTGCCCCATTCGCATAAGCGGGTGGTATATCAATCTTTATTGTCGTAATATCCCGCCGCCCTAGCTGTTTCCGACCAATCAATCCTTCAATGTAATATATTTTTTCCTTGGATTGATCCCCGTCATCCCCGAGAAAAATCCCTGCACTGCTTTTATATCTTCTTCCATATTATCTGTGAGGTTAAATACTTGTCCAACACGGAGGGCCTTTTTCTTTCCGTCAACGATTGCCATCACCATTGGAATCTCCGCATTCTTGGCAATATGATAAAAACCGCGTTTCCATTCGGTGACGTGATGGCGGGTGCCTTCTGGGGCAATGGTCAAAATGAACTTGTCTGATCGGTTGCACGCATCCACCATTTGTTCAACCAGTCCCTGCGATTTTTTTCGGTCCACTGGAATCCCCCCGCACCAGTAAAAGAACCATCCAAACGGGTTGCGGAACAGCTCTGCTTTGCCCATGAATTTGACATTTGCCTTAAGATGAAAGATCGCGCCCAGAAATAATAAAAAGTCCCAGTTCGAGGTGTGCGGCGCGCCGACCAAAATAAATTTTGGAATATCTGGCAATTGCCCTTCAATCCTCCAGCCAGTCGTGCGGAGGATTGAATTGGCGATTAATCGTAAAAATGGGCTGATAATAGGGGTGGTAAAGATGGTGTTTTTCAAGTTTTTGTCCTCGAATATATAACCCTGAAATATCATTTCCGTCTCTCGGATTTTTCATTTTGTTTCAACCTGTGAAAATCTGTGGTTAAATAACCATATGAGATTGAAATCAGCCATCCGCTCGATCGTCTATCAAACCGAAAAACTTACCCAGCTTGCCCGTTTTGCTTCGATCCCCAAGCCGCAAAACGATTGGCCGATTCTGATTGGCATATCCTTTCCCAAAAGCGGTACCCACCTGCTTGACCAGATTTTGCTTGGCTTTTCAAATGTCGCGCCGTTTTCCAAACGCATTCATTCTTTTTATGCTGAATATCAGGGTGAAAGCGGAGTAAAACACAACCCCGAACAAGCCCTTGCCTGGCTTGATTCTCTGCGTCCATGTGATATTGCATCAGCCCATCTCTTTGCGCGGCCTGAAGCTGTTGCCCAGATTTGCTCGTCAAAATTTGTTCCCTATTTTATTTTCCGCGACCCGCGCGACGTGGTCGTCTCGCATGTTTTTTACGTCACCGATATGGAGGCGCGCCATGTCCATCATAATTATTATCAATCGCTTCCTGATTTCAATTCGCGGCTTAGTGCCAGCATTCTCGGCAGACCTGATGCGAATATTGAATTCTTGAATATCGCCGGGCGCTTCGCTCCATATTTGGGATGGCTCGATCAGCCTGAAGTACTGGCGATTCATTTTGAGGATTTGATCCTGGATCGCACCTCTGTATTGACCCGCATCATGGAGCATTTCCTCGCCCGCGCTCCGCTTCACACGCCCCGACAATTGATCCTGAATTCCCTCGAGACCTCAATCAACCCGAAAAAGTCCCCGACCTTCCGCTCAGGCAAGACTGGCGAATGGAGAAAGTATTTCACTGACGAACACAAACAGATATTCAAGAATGTTGCTGGAGACCTGTTGGTCAAGCTGGGGTATGAAAAGAATAATGACTGGTAGCTGTTCCATCGTTATCCGCGCTTATAACGAAGAAAAACACGTAGGACGTTTGCTTGAGGGAATAAACCAACAGACGGTCAAAGATGTTGATGTAGTTCTGGTGGACTCCGGGTCAACCGACTCAACCATTTCGATCGCCGAATCCTTTGGCGCGCGGATTGTGAACATTCGTCCCGAAGAATTTACTTTTGGGCGCTCGCTAAACTATGGGGTGGGGGAAGCGAAACGCGAATTCGTTGTCATCGCCAGCGCGCATATCTATCCTGTTTATCCCGATTGGCTGGAAACCTTGCTTCGTCCATTTCAAGACGACACGATCGCATTAACCTACGGCAAACAGCGCGGACCAGAATTCGCCAGGTTTTCTGAGCAGCAGATCTTTCATCAATGGTATCCCGATATAGGCAAGGTGAAACAGGTAACCGCTTTTTGCAATAATGCCAACGCCGCCATTCGAAAAAGTTTGTGGGAGCAAAATCCGTATGATGAAACGCTGACCGGTCTGGAGGATTTGGATTGGGCAAAGCGGGCTCAGGAGCAGGGACATGCCATAGCCTATGTCGCCGAAGCGGAGATCGTTCATGTTCACAATGAAACGCCGCGCGGGGTATACAATCGTTATCGTCGCGAAGCCATGGCCTTGCGCAGGATATATCCCGAGGCGAATTTTAGCTTCTACGATTTTCTCCGATTGACAACGACCAATGTTTTGAGTGACCTATGGCACGCGGCGCGCGAAGGTGTGCTGTTTAAAAATATTTCATCCATTTTCTGGTTCCGTTATATGCAGTTTCATGGAACCCGCATGGGGCATCGAGAAACCAGTCTCATCACACCGCAATTGCGTGAAACTTTTTATTATGCGCGAGAACGAAAGAAAAAAGAGGCAAAGAAGCGAAATGTGGAGCCGATTCGATATGAAAAGAAATAGATAGGTGTTTCGATAGTATCGTAATCATGGCTAAATTACTTTAAATAACACAGTCTGATAATGAAGCATTTCACAGAAGAGGCTATGGCTGGCAGTCTATGCTCCTGATCGAACAAAAAGCGCGCGGATTTGATTCAAATTGCATGTGATTGATTCCGCTCAAACGGTGCACAATTTGCATAAATCCGTCGGTTATGAAGTCACAAATCTGTATATAAAAAGGTTTTGTAAAATTATCATGTCATCCCTCTCCATCAAGCCCGCAAACGAATTCACCATTCCCCAACTCGCGGAATTAATGACGCGCAGTTTTGAAGACTATTTTGTTCCCGTCAATATCACGGACATCATCCTGTTGGCCATGCTCCGTCGTGACGGTATAGATCTCGCTTCCAGCCGCGTGATCATGAAAGATGACCAGCCGTCTGGCTTGGCGCTCATCGCCCGCCGCGGCTGGGCAAGTCGCCTGGCCGCTATGGGGCTCGTGTCCACTGCGCGGAATGGCGGCACTGGTACATGGGCGATGCGGCAGCTTATCGAAGAGGCCGGGTCACGTGGTGAAAAAGAAATGCTTCTGGAAGTCATCGAGCAAAATACAGCCGCTGTGAAATTGTATGAGAAATTTGGCTTTACAAAGATCCGCAGGTTGGTGGGGTACAGGCTGGATACTTCGCAAATTGCTCCTGCCGCCTTGCGCAAGGATCAAGAATTACAAGAAATCGATATTCGCGAATTGGCGCGGGTGGTATCGTATCACGGCCTTGAAGACCTGCCCTGGCAGCTTTCTGGTACCACCATCGCGCATCATACGCCGCCTTCGCGCGCCTTTTGCTTAAAGGATGCCTATTGTCTTGTCAGCAACCCCGAAACTACAGACGTGGCCATCTCGTCCGTGTTGGTAAAAGCCCGGTCCAGCGGAGCAGGCTTGAGCGGAATCCTGATGCGCGCGCTTTTTGCGCGATTCCCAAATAAGGTCTGGCACGTTTCACCGGTCTTTCCCGAAGAGATGAGCATCATCTTTGAACAGGTTGGCATGACGCGCGAAACGCTTTCGCAGTGGCAGATGTCTTTGAAGTTGTAAGACGAAGTGCCCGTTATGGGTATAAAATAGGGCAATGAAACTTGCCGCCCTTGTTCCCATGCGCCACCACAGCCAGCGCGTCCCAGGTAAAAATTATCGCCCGTTAGCGGGCAAGCCTCTTTTTCAACATATCATCGAGACCCTGCTCGCCGTGCCCGAAATTGACACGGTGATGGTGGATACTGACTCCGAGCCAGTGATGGATGGAGTGCGCCGCCTCTTTCCTGCTGTAAGGCTGATCCAGCGCCCCGGGCATCTTCGCGCTGACGATGTGCCCATGAACGATATTCTCCTGCACGATACGGCGCAGGTGCAGGCGGACTTTTACCTTCAAACCCATTCCACGAATCCGTTGTTGAAGACGGAGACGATCTCAAAAGGAATCAAAACCTTTTTCGAGGCGTTCCCAAAATACGATTCACTTTTTTCTGTGACGCGCTTGCAAACGCGATTGTATTTCCAGGATGGACGCGCCATCAACCACGACCCCGCGGTGTTGATCCAGACGCAGGATCTGCCGCCTGTGTATGAAGAGAATTCCTGCCTGTATCTGTTTACCCGTGAAAATCTTGAAAGGAAACACCATCGTATTGGAGATAAACCTTTCATGTTCGAGATAGATAAAGCTGAAGCCTGGGATATTGATGAAGAACTGGATTTTGAGATCACAGATTTTTTAATGAAGAGAAAGCTAAAGAATGAATTTTAAAAATATAAAGAAGGTAGTTACAAGTTGGTTTTCCAGACCCTGGTATCCCATTGCGATCAGCGCGTACCCCGTGATGGCTTTATTGTCTGCCAATACCGGGCAAGTCCAGCCTGGCGTAGTTGTTCGCCCAATGGTTGCATCGGTTGTGTTTGGCGGGCTTTTATTCTTGATTGTCTGGTTGTTCACACCCGGCAGGCAGATACACAAGGCTGCGTTTCTCACAACACTTTTGTTGGCATTGTTCTTTACCTATGGTCATGCTTATATTTATATTGACCAGAAATTCCCCGATGCCAATTACACGATCTGGCTTGCAGTGGGCTGGATCATTTTGTTTTTTCTGGGGGTTTTTTTGGACAACCCGCCCAAAGTTGACCTTCGTTTCGTCAGCGGCGACTCTTAATACGGTCGCGCTGGCGCTGCTGATCATGTCATTGGCGCAGACCAGCTTCGGGGACGGGCCGCGAGGCGCGCATGCTCTTGGTTTGAAAAATGCACCGATTGATTCAAACCTGGTGCGGTCGGGCGATCCGCCGGATGTGTATTTCTTTCTTCTGGATTCTTACACGCGCGCCGATCTATTAAAGCAAGCCTATGGTTTCGATAACAGTGAATTCATTAATGAGTTGGAACGACGGGAGTTCTTTGTGGCGCAGTGCAGTCAGAGCAATTATGTCCGTACAGAGTTGTCGCTCGCCTCTTCGCTTAATATGGAGTACTTGCAGGAACTGGATGAAGCCTTTACGCCCCAAAGCATTGCGCGCCGCGTGTTGTGGGATTCGTTGACACATAGCGCGGTACGCTATAACTTTGAGAGCATGGGCTATGAAACGGTTGGCTTCGAGACGGGGTTCGCGTGGCTCGATCTGACCGATGCGGATCATTACTTGAGCCCGCCGCCCATTTCTTCAGGGATGACCGAATTTGAAGCACTATTCCTGCGAACCACTGCGGCGCGCTATGCGCAGGATCTGGGATTGGTGGATCCTGATTACCTTTTGGGAGTTGGCTTCCGGGACCGATTTAATTTTATATTCAACAGCATTGATGGGATTTCAAAAGATCAAAAGCCGACTTTTTCTTATATCCATGTGATCTCGCCGCACCCGCCGTTTGTTTTTGATGCTGAAGGCAACCCAACTTATCCGCCTGACTTTTGGAATGATAAGGGATTGTACACACCTGACCTGTATCAAAAAGGCTATGTGGACCAATTACAGCACTTAAACAAAACCATGCTCGATGCGATTGATACGATCATTACGAATTCCGAAGTGCCGCCCATTATCATTATTCAGGGTGATCACGGTCCGTGGATGCAGCCAAAGGAAAAGCGCTTCTTGAACATGACAGCGATATATTTTCCGGGCCATAAGGATGAAATTTATTCAACGATCTCGCCTGTAAATATTTTCCGGCTTGTCTTCAACACCTACTTTGGTGGAAAATATGATATTCTCGAAGATGTCAGTTATTTTTCGCCTGTGCCCAATCTTTATGATTTCAGTGAAGTTCCATACCCCTGCAATATTACGGATCACTAAATGAATTACACAGTTCTTCTCACCGCTCCTTATATGCTGCCATTCCTTGAACGTTTCAAGCCAGTATTCAAGAAATATAACCTTGATCTCATCGTCCCGGATGTGCAGGAACGCATGGAAGAAGATGACCTGCTGAAATATGCCGGTCAATTTGACGGCGCAGTTTGCGGGGATGACCGCTATTCAGCGCGCGTACTGGAAGCCTGTTCTCCGCGCCTCAAGGTGATCTCCAAGTGGGGGACGGGGGTCGATTCGATCGACGCCACGGCCTGCTCCCGTTTCGATATTAAACTGTGCCGAACACCGAATGCCTTCACCACCCCCGTAGCGGATACCGTCCTCGGTTACATGCTCGCATTTGCCCGCCGTGGCCCGTGGATGGACGCCGCGATGAAACGCGGTGAATGGGAAAAGATCCCCGGGAAAACATTAAGCGAATGTACTTTGGGCATCATAGGGATTGGGAATATCGGCAAAGCGGTCACACGCCGTGCGCGCGCCTTTGGGATGAAAGTCCTCGGCACGGATATTGTCGAAGTTGATCATGTCTTTATTTCAGAGTCAGGCATTCACATGACCGATTTTGAATCGCTGCTTGCCGATTCCGATTTCATTTCAGTCAACTGCGATCTCAATCCAACATCGCATCATCTGATCAATGCGAATACACTCGAGAGGATGAAATCATCAGCCGTGTTGATTAACACGGCACGCGGACCCATCGTGGATGAAACAGCCCTTGTCGCCGCGCTCAGTTCAGGTCAAATTGGAGGCGCGGCTTTGGATGTCTTTGAGTTCGAGCCGCTGCCGTTGGACAGTCCATTGCTAAAGATGGATCATGTCATGCTTGCCCCGCACAATTCCAATTCAAGCCCGACGGCGTGGGAGCGGATTCATTGGAATACGATCAAGAATCTGGTGGAAGGGCTTGGACTAAAGTACGAAGAATAAAAAGGAAAGAAAAAGATCATGGCTGAATCAAAAACTGTATTGGTTACTGGCGCAGGCGGGGGGATTGGCCGCGCGTGCATTCATCACTTTTCTGAGAAAGGCTGGCGTGTGGTCGGCGTGGATCGTTTTGATTTTGGGGATGACTTTCCAAAAAACGGTCGTTTCATTAAGGCTGATATTTCGCATCCTGATTCGGTTGAACAGATTTTTCAGGAAGCCAGGGATTTTCATCCAACTCTGGATGCCCTGATTAACAATGCCGCGGTTCAGGTTGCAAAACCACTTGTGGATACAACAGTTGAAGAATGGGATTCTGTAATGGCGTCCAATCTGCGTTCTGTTTTCTTATTTGCCAAACTAGCGTATCCGCTTCTAAAGATAAAAGGCGGCGCTGTAGTGAATATCTCCTCGGTCCACGCGGTCCAGACCTCCGCGAATATTGCCGCGTACGCCGCCTCCAAAGGCGGGATGCTGGCGTTGACACGCGCCATGGCGATCGAATTTGCGGCAGACAATATCCGCGTCAATGCGGTTCTGCCCGGCGCCGTGGATACCCCCATGCTTCGCGCGGGACTTGGCCGCGGGCACCTTGGCGGAAGTGACATGCAGGAACGTCTGGATAACCTTGCGCGCAAGACCGTCAACGGGCGGGTCGGCACGCCCGCCGAGATAGCGCATGCCATATATTTTCTTGCAGACAATGAACAATCCTCCTTTATGACGGGACAAGCCTTGGTGGTGGATGGCGGCGCGACTGCAAGATTAAGCACAGAGTAACTCTTAATGCAGGTCACCCGCTCTCTGTTCTTTTTGACAGCCGGTATTTTGGTTGTCCTCAGCGTTCTTTCACTCCTCAGATCTTTCATGGGCACTGACCTGCGGATTTACCTCGTCTATTCCATTTTGATGGCTGCGGATGCCGCGTGTATGTTTGTGTGCGGACTGTTCCTAAATAGAAAGATCAAATTGCTGTTTTGGTTCGCATTCATACTGCTCGGTCTCAACATTCTTTTGACCATATTTGACCAGTTCGGATTGGTCGATTTGCTTTTTGTTCTGTTGAATATGGCGACGCTTGCATCTTTGATCATCTTCCGCAGGGAATTATTGCCCCAATGAAACATACCTTTAAGTCCATTCTTCCAAGTCCAATGCTTCAATTTGCGCGCAATACCTACGACTCGTTTCGACGCATTCCTCAACTGCCCGCGGCTTATTTTCATCCGTGGCGGCGAGAGAGCATTCGCCGTCTCGCCGAACTTAAAGATATTCACAAGGGCAGGCGCGCTTTTATCATTGGCAATGGACCAAGTCTCAAACAAACTGACCTATCCAAACTCAAAAACGAAATCACCTTTGGGATGAACCGCATTTATGTGATCTTTCCCGAACTTGGCTTCCACACAACTTATTATTCAGCCACCAATGACCTCGTGATCGAACAATTCCATGACGATATTCTTGCGCTCCCCATGCCCAAGTTTTTAGCATGGCGTTCGCATCGTCATTTCTCCCCGACCCTGCAACTTCCCAACCTGCCAACCTTTCTTTACACATCCTACACGGGTCCGCGTTTTTCGCCTGACGTGCGCGGGCGTGTTTGGGAAAGCGCCACGGTTACGAATGTCACACTTCAACTGGCTTTTCACATGGGCTTCGAGCAGGTCATCCTGATCGGCGTGGATCATAATTTCACGTCCAAGGGCGAGGCCAACAAAACGGTCATCTCACAGGGCGATGACCCGAACCACGTCGCGCCTAATTATTTTGGCAAAGGCGTCCGCTGGCAATTGCCTGACCTCGACACATCCGGAGATCGGCTATGCCATGGCGCGTAACTTTGACAAAAAGGCAGGCCGCGAAGTGTTGGATGCGACGGTGGGAGGCAAGCTGACCATCTTCCCCAAAGTGGACTACAATTCGCTCTTCTGATTTTCGCCCTTTGACTTTTGACTCCATGACAAAAACGCTTCCCGCCCGACCTGCAAACTGGTTCATTCTCTTTATCATTCTCCTCGCTTTGGGCGGATTGCTGCGCCTGCTAGACATCACCGACCCGCCCCTTGATTTTCATTCCTCGCGCCAGCTTCGCAATTCACTGGTGGCGCGTGACATTTATTATTCCATTCTGCCATCTGCGACAACCGAACAGCGCGAGCTTGCCTCTTCCTTTGCAAATTCCGTCGGGAGATATGAACCGCCCGTGATCGAATCGATCGTGGCGGTTACCTATCTTTTCACGGGCGGAGAGAACATTGCATCTGCCCGTGTTTGGGAGACTCTCTTCTGGCTTTTGGCAGGCATTGCTTTGTTTGACCTGATGCGACGGGCAATTTCACCGTGGGCGGCATTGATCGGATTGTCTTTTTACTTCATCCTGCCCTTTTCGGTGCAGGCGAGTCGATCCTTTCAGCCTGACCCATTGATGACATCAGCATTTGTTGTCGGAATTTATTTTCTTTATCGCTGGTCGGAAGAACAATCCTGGAAGTGGACAATTCTGGCTGGCGTATTTTTAGGATTCGCCGTGTTCGTGAAAATTGTGATCGTGTTCTTCGTTGGGGCGGCAGCGATTGCAATGGTCTTGTTCACGCTGAAAAGGGATTTTTGGAAATCAAAGCAGGTTTGGTCCATGGCATTGATCATGATCCTGCCTGCGCTGTTATTTTATGTCCTTCTTAATCAAGGCCGTTCCACGGAATATTTCCTGAGCTGGACCGTAGCGTTGATCGGCCTGATTACAAGCACCGATTTTTACACCAAATGGCTGGCGTTTCTCGGACAACTATTTGGGCTGACCATGATCTTCCTCAGCATTGCTGGCATCTTTCTTGCAATTCCGCGTTTGAGGTGTTTGTTGGTCAGTTTATGGGTTGGTTATGTTTTATACGGTTTAACTCTGCCATTCCAGATGTACACGCACAGTTATTACCATATTCAACTGATCCCCATCGTTGCGCTGGGATTGGCCGCGGCGTTGAATCCGCTCATTGAAAGCGCGGCAGGTCAGGGCGCGGTCGGACGCGCGGGCTTCATCGCTGTGATCGTGGCGGTGATCGGATTTCAATCCTGGGTTTCGCGTTCCATTCTGGCTGCGGAAAGTTTTCGGCATGAACCCGCGTTCTGGCAGCAGGTTGGCGGAGCGATCCCCGCGGACGCAAAGGTGATCGGTCTTACTCAGGATTATGGGTTTCGGCTGATGTACTACGGCTGGCGGAAGGTGATCTTGTGGCCGTATAGCACGGAACTGGCTGAGGTGCGGAACGGCAATGTGGATTTCTCAGATCGTTTCGATGAGTTGACCGCTGGCAGGGATTATTTTTTAGTGACAGCCTTCGGTCAGCTTGATAAACAGCCTGCGCTAAAGAAATTACTGGATGCATATCCTGTTGCCGTTGAGGGCGACGGGTATGTGTTGTACGACCTGATTCCATGAAACTTGTTTCGATCATCACGCCGTCGTTTAATCAAGCTGCGTATCTTGAACAGACCATATTATCTGTTTTAAATCAGGATTATTCGAACATTGAATATATGGTGCTGGACGGCGCTTCAACGGATAACAGCGTTGATATCATCAAGAAGTTTGAAAATCGACTTTCATATTGGGTTTCGGAAAAAGATAACGGTCAGGCGGATGCGATCAACAAAGGATTGGATCGGGCAAAGGGCGAAATTGTCGCGTGGCTGAATTCAGATGATTATTATTTGGCGGGGACAGTATCATCAGCTGTGAAAATATTTGAAGAACATCCGCATGTCGTTCTGGTGTATGGGAACATGCTGGCTGTTGACGAACACGGAAAGACCTTCAATACCTTGAATTACAAACAATTGACCCTGGAAGACCTTCTCTGCTTCCAGATCATCGGACAGCCCGCTGTTTTCATGCGCCGTTCCGCGTTGAATGACATCAGACTCGATCCTGATCTTCACTTTTTATTGGATCATTACTTATGGATCCAGATCGCCCGCCGTGGAAATATTCTGCATGTAAACGAAACCTTGGATGAAAGTCTTGCACCAGTGATTGGGAAAATAAATCGTCGTGCGCTTGCCTCGGCTCATCGCGTGGATGCGCGTTACCTGCTGGATGGCGGACAGTCCGCGGGTGCGCTCTCCGCGTGGATGCGTGCTTTATTTATTCATCCGCCCACTGCTTTGGCGCGCTGGAATATTTTTGTTTCCGCTGTTTTAAATTTGCTTTGGTTGGGGGAATTGCGGGAAAAGGTTTTGAAACAACGCAAAATAAAGTATCAAAAGTGACAGCCAAAGCCGAAGATCAAGGATCGCATTGATTTTCTGAATATTCGTACACAGTCCATGAGTCGATCTCTTGCATGGCGCAGTAATGAGATCGCAAGTAGGTTGTCTGTTCATCCATAGAGTCTGTGCGAATTGGAAATTCGTACATGGGCTTTGATGAATTTGTATTGATGATCAAGCGGGGACGGTTTTGAATGACATCGTCAAAAAATTCAATGATCAATTCTTCATTTACATAGCCTTCACGGTCAAGTGCATACTGATACGTAAAACGGGTCGGGCTTTTGCGCTGCGAAAAATAATTAACAGAGGTTTCAGCACCCCATAATAAAACGGACTCATCCGCGGCCGTGGCGTCTTTTATATAATTGATGACGGTTTCATGTTTGGTGAACTTTCTGTAGATGAAAAGTTGATCCATATAGTTGTAAAATGAATTCCATATAAAAAATCCTGTAACGGCTGCAACGGCGGCATTTCTCAAAAGAACGGGGATCTTCCACTTTGAGGTCAGTGAAATAACCGTCCAAACGGCTGCTCCCGCAAAAAGCGCAAGGACTGGGAGCATGGTCATAAAGTAGTGGGGATAGGTTTTTCTGGAGATTCCGATCAGCATTAGTTCAATGGGCAGGTTGAGCAAGCCAATAAAAAGAAGAGGCAGCATTTTGCTTATGGAATTCCTCTTTAGTAGGATCAAAATTACTGCGCAAACGTAGCCTGCCAGCGAAATTTGGAACAGGCCTGTCCTGGTAAGTGGTTTGATACCGTTTAAGATGGAATCAAGCCGCGTTGCCAGTCCACTACTGGTGACTGAGGCGTAAATAAAGTTGTACTCAAAGGCTGCGCTCCAAAATTCCGGGAGCGCGTCTTGAAGCCAAAAGAATACAACCACCATCCCGCTGACTGTCAATCCGCCAAGGAAAATAAGGGATGTTTCGCGGCCCCACTGCCTGATCTGCCCCGATGTTAATTCCCGCAGGGTCAGGTAAATCATGATTGCGATCCATATCCCGATTGCGGTTTGTTTGGTGAAGAAAGCGATTGCGCCAGTTAATCCGATCAGAAAAAAATGCCAATCTTTATTTTCAGACTTCTCTGAGTTGTATGCCAGCCAAAAGGCTGTAAATTGTAAAGGCAGGGTGTATTCAGTTGTGAAATTTCCTCCCTGCAATAAGGGAACCAACGACAAAAGCCAAAGCATTAAACTGAATACAGCTGGAAAGACCCCGAAGAACCTTTTTATGAGCTGGAATCCAAGATATGCTGCCAGGAATAGCGCGGCGAGCTCGATCAGCCAGACACCCCAGCGTGAATTATTCGCGAGCGCCAGCCCCAGCGCGTTTATATAAAAGATGACCGGCGGTTTGTGATCCCATACATCCCGATAGGGCAGTTCGCCATTTAAGATGCGCCATCCCATGTAAAGGAATACGCCTGAATCTCTATAGGCATAAGGCATATTCAAAGGGCTCGTTGGCAGCAGAACACATAATGCCCCGCACAGAACGAGCAATTTTTCCCAGGTTTGGTCTATGATATTTCGCAATAAGCTCATCTTGGTTTGGCTTTTTTGAAGCAAGTTTCGGGTATTTATCCCGGTAAAACAGCTCTGTAAATATGAGTATATCAAATCTACGCGTGAATTATCCCCCGCTATTTTTACGTTACAATTACAGCGCTTGCCATGAAAGATAATCCTTCTTTTTTTGCCCCCCGTGTCGCCTGGGTCACAGCCTTGCTTGTTATTTTCATTTTTGGCTTTGCCATCCGCCTATACGATCTCACTGACCTGCCGCTTGATTTCCACCCCACCCGCCAATTGCTTTCTGCATTAAAAGCGCGTGGAATGTATTACCAAACCCTGTCCGCTGCAGATATCCCAGCGGAGCAGCGCGCCTTTGCCATTCAGCAATGGAGATTCCGCGCATCAGTGGAGCCTGAATTTTTTGAGCGGATCATCGCTTTCACTTACAAATTTACCGGAGAGCAGGTCTGGATCGCGCGGATTTATTCGTCCTTGTTCTGGATGATCGGCGCGGTCTTTTTATTTTTACTCGCGCGTGACATAACCTCAACAGACGGCGCGCTGGCGGCAACAGCTTTTTATCTTTTTTCCCCGTACGCCATCCTTGCCTCCCGCAGTTTTCAACCTGACCCGTTAATGGTGATGCTCATCATCATCTTTTTATGGGCTGTGTATCAGTGGGCACAGCGGCCTGCGTCTTATTTTTATGCGATCCTTGCCGGCTTGTTCGGCGGATTTGCCATCTTTATAAAGCTTGTGGCGGCATTTTTTGTCATCGGCGGCGGCGTGGGGGCGTTACTTGGGCGTGGATCATTGCGTGAAGCGCTGAAACAGCCCCAGGTTTACGTCATGAGCCTGCTTGGCATCCTGCCGGGCGCTGTGTACGTGTTGTATGGCGTTTTTATCGCGGGCTATCTGGGTCGGCAATTTGGCGGCCGATTCATCCCAGCCCTTTTTCTGAGTCCATCTTATTATCTCGGCTGGATCGGAATGCTTAACCTCGTCATTGGCGGATTCGTTTTTATGACCGCCCTGCTGGGACTTTTCTTTTTGGACAGGGAAAAGCGCCGCTTCCTGCTTTCGCTTTGGGCTGGGTATGCTTTCTTTGGTATTTATTTTAATTATCATATTTCCAGCCACGATTACTATAGTCTGCCATTGATCCCCATCGTTGCCCTGTCCATTGCGCCGCTCGCCGATTGGTTCTTCGTTCAACTTGCCAAAATCGCTGTAACTCGTTTGATGCGTTTTGCTGTTATTGGTCTTCTGCTTTTAGGTTCTTTCATGTCCCTTTGGAGTACGCGTTCCCAAATGAAATCTGTTGATTATCGTCCCGACGCACAGATGTGGGCGGAGATCGGTGAGAAAATTGGCGACAAAAATAGTGTCGGATTGACTCAAGATTACGGTTCGCGGCTTGCGTACTGGGGCTGGAAGAACATCTCTTCCTGGCCCACGCATGGCGACCTGATTTACCATAATGATCTTCGCGGTGCTCATGACGGGCGTGATTTTGAAAAACAATTTGAAGAACTCGCCCTAAAGAAAAAGCTCTTTTTGGTAACCGATTTTTCGGACCTGGCGCTTCAGCCATTTCTCCAGGAAAAATTGTTGGAGTACCCTGTATTCGCTAAAGGGAATGGGTATGTGATTTACGATATCAGCCAATGAAACTGGCAGGAAATTTATTCGAGATGCAATTTGAAATAAAAAATTATAGAAAGCTATTCTTTCATACCATCATCGGGATATGCGCGTTCGCCATGCTTTCTGTCATGGGAGTGTATTCGTATCTTGGCATCTATTCCCGTTATATCGCCGATGATTACTGTGAAGCCGTCCGTGTGACCAGGTCTTCACCTATCAGCGCGGTGGTCGAACGATATCAGGCCGGAGATTGGCGGGCTGCCAATCGTTATTCCAATCTGCTTTTTGTTGGCTTTAGTGAATTGATCGGCGGGAATAACTATGCAGATCACGATCGTGTCCATGGTGATCATTTGGACTGTCGGTTTGGCATGGAGCGCCTATGGTGCGGAGATTGCTGAATAAACTGGACGAATTCAATGGACTGGTTCCTGGGTGCGGCTTTGGGGGTGTTCAGTCTTTTGCAGGCGCCCAATCTTTTTCAAATCATTTATTGGCGTTCCTCCATGATGACTCATTTTGCGCCCCTTGTTTTTGGTACGCTCCTCCTCGCTTTTTCATGAGCCAGCCGCTTTTCTGGATGACCTATCCATTGATCTTCGTTGCCACATTTATTATTGCCGGGTTTTCCGAGCCGCCCATCACGACCATGGTCACAGGATTATCCCTGATCATGCTGGCGGTCTGGGTTTGGGGAACAGCGCCTGTTAAACAAAGGTTCCTGGCATTGCTTGCCTGGACATTCACAGGCGCGATCCTGGGATTGATGGCGCTGGTATTTTCGCCAGCCAACGTAAACTTGGAAAAAGATGTGATTCCCGGTGTGCTCGACATACTAAGAGATTCGTTTCTTTATAGCTATATCTTTATCGCTGATTCGATCAGGGTATTCCCAATCCCCAGCCTTGTTTCAGCTTTGATCCCCGCGCTATTAATTTGGTTATATTTGCAGACCACCACCTTGGAATTTTCTCGAACACAAAAACGCTTTCTATGGATGATCGTTTTTTTTGCTCCCTTTCTCATGTGGATACTCATCGCGGCTGGCTTTTCTCCCAGCGTATATGGACAGGGGTTTCCAGTGGAACGGATGCGCTTTCTTGCCCGCACCATCATGACTGTCACGATTATGCTCGAAGGTGCGCTGTTTGGGATCTTGGCTCAGGATTTTAAATTAAGATCGGGTCGTAGTTATGTTCAATCATTTGCCGTGGTTCTGCTGCTCGTTCTCGGATTGATCTATCCTTTGAGAGCCGCTGTAACTGTTTATGAAAATAATTATAATGAATATCGTTCCCGTGCCGCGCTATGGGATCTGCGTGACGCTTACATTATCCATCACGCGGATCTGGGCGAAAAGATTTGATCATCCCGCTTTCTCAGGCGTGTATAAAATCAAGGAACTGGATCTCAACCCCGATCACTGGACGGATCACTGCGTCGCAATATTATGGTGTGGAATACAATTCAAAGCTGTATCTGTTCGAATGATTATATTTTGGAATACGCAAGTGAACAAAAATAATCCCATCCTCGTAAGTGGCGCGCATCGTAGCGGCACAACCTGGGTCGGCAGGATGCTGGCCGCCAACCCGCAGACCGCGTATATCAGCGAACCGCTTAATGTTTTGCACCGCCGCGGCGTGTACCGCGCTGAGGTGGACCGCTGGTATACATATATTACTGAAGAGAACAGATCAAATATCTTCCCGCCTTTCAGGAACTCCTGGGATTTCGTTATCATCTTTTTGCAGAAATGCTCTCGTTGCGTTCCCAAAAGGATTTCCTCCGCCTGGCGCGTGACCTGGCTGTCTTTACAAAAGGGAAACTTCTCAAGCAGCGGCCGTTGCTAAAGATCCCTTCGGTTTTTCCGCGCCGTGGTTCGCCCAAAATGGATTGTCGGTCGTCATCACCATCCGTCATCCTGGCGGCTTTGCAAGCAGCCTCAAACGTCTGGATTGGCCCTTTGATTTTAATGACCTGCTCAAACAACCCATGCTCATGCGAGATCATCTTGAGAAAGACCGCGCAGATATGGAAAATATGCGGACTGATGACATTGTGGGACAGTCCGCGTTGCTTTGGCGGATGATCTACCGTTCGGTTCATGCTACCCGCAGCCTGTTCCCGGACTTCAAGATCGTCCGCCACGAAGACCTTTCCCTGGATCCCGCCGAGGGTATAAATCTCTGTATAAAGTCGCTTGGTTTAACTTTGGATGATAAAAGTCCGTGGTACGATCGTTAATTCGGCGCTCTGAAAACAGGCCGGTTGTCGAGAGAAAAAGGATTCATTCCGTAAAATTGGACAGTTGCGTCAACATGGATAACTGGAAAAAGCGACTGACCCGCTGCAGAGATCGTTCGCATCCGCAAAATGACCGAAGATGTATCCCATCTTTTTACTCCGATAATGAATGGTAGACCCCCCTTCCTGTTACCTAATGAATGATCACTGATGTCTAATCTTCCCCTCATGTCTCCCTCATTACCCTTCCTTTAATCGGGCGCAATGCCTTGAAGCCACGATCCAGTCTGTCTTTGGGCGGGACTATCCGCACCCCGTTGGTACATCATCGTGGATGGCGGTTCAACTGATGGCAGTGTGGATGTCATTAAAATGTGAAGGTGGACTCGCGGGTGGGTCAGTGAACAGGATAAAAGGCCAGACTGATGCGATCAATAAGTTCAACCGCGCCAATGCCTGAGATGTCAGCGTGGATGAATTCAGACGATATACCATACCGTCCTGGCGCCGTCGGCAGGCTGTGAAATTCCTGATGGATAACCCCGAGATCGCGATGGTATGTGCTGACTGCGACTTCATTAATCGGCAGGGTGGTGTGATCGGTAATTCAGTTTCGCGCGAGACAGATCATCATCGTTTGCGTGAGGGCTACGTCCACATCCCATGCGGACCATGTTTTCCGCGCCAAATATTGGAAGGAACTTGGCCCTTGACCCGTCTTTTCTTTTGCAATGGATTATGACCTGTGGACACGCATTAGTGCGCGCGTCAATAAAATATTTGCGGGGACAAACCTGAACCAATTTTCGCATCCACAATTTCGGCAAAAACCAGGTTCAGCGGATGACCGCTGTTGGCCTGAAATGCTCCGCGTTCATTATCGGGATGGCGGTGGTTTCTTTTCTGTGATTGTCGCAAAATATTATCTGAGAAAGATCATTGGCCCGCTATGGAAGTGGCGCATCAAACGAGCCTGAACCCATGAGATACCTTTTCACACCTCCTTCCCTTGACGACTTCATCCGCTTGCTCAGAGCCTGGCGCTTTTGGATGCTCTGTGCTTTCCTGCGCGATTCTTGGCGCGATTGTTTATTATATTATCCCGCCACCATTTCGTGCGCGCAACTGTTAGTTGTGGATTTCAATCTGGAACGAGGCCTGGCCCCCAGGATACGGACCGCCAGCAGTTTTAATTACTTGGAACGTGAGGCGCGCAAGTTGAAGGGAACTCGCCTGGTCGACGAGTGTGATGGGACAGTTGTCGTCACAATTCGCTTTGACCGTTGCCGATCTGCGAGGCAGTTCGTTACAGCTTGGCCAGCCTGCCGAAGCGGGCTGGCATTTTTATGCGGATGACAGCGACCCGCAAATTGCCGCCTCCCTGGCTTCAATTTGGGCGCAGGCTTTCGTTGATGAGGTGCAGGATCAGGTGGATTCTGGCACGGTCAACGACCATGTCCGCCTGGAAGTTACTCCAGTCACAAGACCTGCCAATGGAACGCAGCATCCCAATGAGCGGATACTTGCTGCAGGTGCTTGGCTTTCTTACAGCGGCTGTGTTTGTAATACGTTGTTCATTAAAACCCAGGGCGGAGTCCGACATCACTTGATGCGCGTCTATGAATATAAAACTTATGCAAAACAAAGGCATGGGAACTACTTGAATAAATTCGCTTCCTTCCTTTGGGGCGCGGTCCTGCTTGCCGTGCCTGTCACCAGTTTTCGCTGGTTCCCCTTTTTAGGGGAAGGCACGTTCGTTCGTCCGCTGGCGTTATATCCGCTGGTATTGCTTCTTCCTCTTTTGCTTGTGCAGGCGTTTCGTAAAAAAATACATTTATATTGGGCGGGCGCCTTCGTGGCTCTGGCTGTGTTGATCCTTTTCATTTTCACTGCGACCAGCTTCGGGGGTATGTTCGATCCGCTTCCATTGCGCGGGCAGATATATTTTGGACGCGCGATCCGCGCGTTGGTCACGCTCCTGATCGGCGTCGCTTTTTTCATTGCCGCGGTCTGGATGAATAAAGATGAAAATGATCTGCGTTTTTCGGCGCGCTGGATATTCGCGGGTATGTGCCTTGATATTTTTTGGAGCGGTCTGCAGGCCGTCACTTTTATACAGACCTGCCGAAAAAGAAATGGTCACCCACTGGCAGCTTGACAGTTTTCGATGCTGGATAGTCCGTTCGAATCGGATTTCCAGCCTGGCAGTTCGAACCCGCCTGGCTGGCGGGACACCAAGCGATTTCCAGTTTATTCCTTTCCATTGCCAGCCTGCGACGAATTACCGGTCACTCGTCGAAATGGCTGGAACCTGTTTTTTGGCGTTCTCCCTGCTGGTACTGTTGGCCACTTCTCGCGCGGAGGAGTTGGTCACGATCGCGGCGGCTGGTCTGACAACGCTATTTCTCGGCCGCGACATGCTCCGCGCGATCTGGAATTGGTTTGTTGGAGGTTTTACGCGCGCGCGTTTTGGATGTGGCGATTCGTGCGCAATTCTTCTGCCGTTGTTGGCTTTATCACGGGTGCGTTCCTTTTTCTCGGACAAAAAATATTTCAGCCGTTTGCGGAATATCAACGCGGACAGCCTGAATGAATATGGGTTGTGGATATCAATGCGGGCGCGCGCGGCGCGTATTCGATAGGAGCCAGGGCCGCGTTTGAGCAGCATCCCTGGAGCGGTGTCGGGCTCGGTGCAAGCGGATTTTAGATGTATGAAAACCTGCCTGATTGGGCATTGACCACTTTGCAGGAGATGGCCAGGCAACTGGACCTGCCAGTCGCTCGTACCCTTACCCGAAAAATCTTTATGTGCGCCTGCTGGCTGAGACTGGATTGATCGGCTTCTTCCTTTTTCGCATTTTCAATTCCATCTGCTTGGCGATATTCTTGACTTGTCGCACCGTAAGGAGCTCCTGGGCGCGCTTTGCGGTCACTGGTGTTCGCATGGCTTGCGATCGCATTCTCTAATCTTCACCCAGGATTCGCTCGCAACCCAAATATCTGGCTGGTACCTGGTATTCTGGTGGGTCTCAAGGCCTGGTCAGGGATAAGAATCTGGTCCCAAACTGCAGATTTAACGTGTTTGTTAGAATTGAGAACAAGGTGCAACCTCCTCACGTTGCGGGCATTTGATTTTTCGTTATGATTGGGATATGATGCGTAAATTTGAAACTCCCTACATGGCAGATTGGTTTGCCATCTCTCTGCGCTGGATCACCCTAGTGGGCCTGGTCGTATCGCTTGGACTTGGGCAAAAACTGGAGATTATCCTGTCGTGGCCGCTGGGATTACTGATCGTCTGGAACCTTGTTATGACCATGCTGGCAAGTTCCAATGTTCGCATGACGTATCATCGCCGCATCAGTTTTTTTATGGACCTGGTATTATCAGGCGCTTTTTTTCTGGTGCAGGGCGGCCTGCAAGGCCCGGCCTTGTGGACGGGATTACTACCCATTTTAACCAGTGCGATCTATTTTGAATTTCTGGGGGCATTGCTGGCGGCCGGTTTGTTTTCCATACTTGTGATCAGTATGAGTTTGTTTGAAACCGGCAACAGTTCCTTGGCGATCATTGTTTCCATTAGCATGATTTTTTTAAGTTTGCTTTTTGGATTTCTTGGCAAACGCATGATCATACGCATCAGGCAGAATCGTTCGCAGTTTTTTGGATTCAGAAGAAAAGAAACGGGCGGTCCAAACCGAACGGATGCGCGCGATCTACGAATTAACATCCGAGCTTTCCTCCACATTAAGTTATAAACGTGTGCTTGACTCTGCTTTGGACATGAGCGCTGGCTGTGTTGGATCCCGACCCGGAACAACTGGTGAGCGACCCGCTGGTGGGTATGGTCATGTTATTCAGCGGTGGTAAATTGCATATCGGTTCAGCGCGGCGATTAACGAGCGCGGATATGCGTGTTACATTCGATGCGGCGGAAGGTTTGCTCAAAAGGGCGCTTGATGAAGGCGAACCGATGCTCCTTAATAACATCGGCTATGACCCTGAACTTGGACGTGTGGTTGCGCTCCGAACCTGTACAAGCGGATATTGTTTTCCCCTGCGCAGCGGGTTAAATGTGTATGGCGCCTTGTTGTTTGCTCATCCCAACCCCGATTACTTCAATTCGGAACGCAGCAACCTGCTTGATATCATCGGCAGACAATCCGTGACCGCCATACAGAATGCGCGTTTGTATCAGGATCTTGTCGAAGAGAAGGAGCGTATGGTGGAAGTGCATGAAGAGGCGCGCAAAAAACTGGCACGCGACCTGCATGACGGCCCCACCCAATCGGTGGCGGCGATCGCGATGCGGTTGAATATTACGCGGCGCATGATGTCCAAGGATGTCCAGGCGGCTGGCGAAGAGATCATTAAGCTGGAGGAACTGGCGCATCGCACCACGAAGGAAATTCGTCACATGCTTTTCACCCTGCGCCCGCTCATTCTCGAATCCCAGGGTCTTACCGCAGCGGTTCAATCCATGGCCGACAAGATGCTGGAAACTTTTTCTCAAAAAATGACCGTGCAAATTGATGAACGTGTCACCAAACAATTGGAGATGGGCAAGCAGGGCGTGATTTTTTATATTATTGAAGAGGCGGTCAATAACGCCCGCAAACATGCAGCTGCTGACACCATTGCCGTGCGCTTGAAACCAGTGGAAGCTGGTATCGCGCTGCTGGAGATACAGGACAATGGCGTTGGGTTTGATGTCGGGGCCATGTCCCAGGCCTATGATAAACGCGCGAACAGCAGCCTTGGCATGGTCAATCTGCGGGAACGTTCTGAACTTGTGAATGGTTTGCTGCATATCGATTCTGCCCCAGGCAAGGGCACAAAAATCCAGGTTTATATCCCTCTCACAGAAGACGCCGCGGACCGTATCCACCATCCGCGCGCAAAATAAAAATGCCGATCGCCGCAGACCTGTACTATTTCTCGCACGAGTCGCAAGACAATTCCGTGAAACGCCCTCCGTTGATCCTTATTCACGGGGCGGGCGGCAGTTATATCTCCTGGCCTGCACAGATCCGCCGTTTGGAAGGTGAAAGAATTTTTGCGCTTGACCTGCCGGGCCATGGGCAATCTGAAGGAGTGGGCAGGCATTCGGTGGACGAGTACGCCGAGGATGTAATTGCCTTTATGAAGGCATTAAAGATTCGCGCGGCAGTGCTGGTGGGAATTTCGATGGGCAGCGCCATCGCGCTGACGGTCGCTTTGAAATATCCAAAGAAAGTATTGGGACTGGGTTTGCTCGGAGGCGGGGCAAAACTGCGGGTTGCCCCGCCTGTCCTGGAATGGGCGGCCAACCCGAATACATTTGAGTCTGCCGTGGATATGGTAAATGAAAATTGTTTCAGCGAGGGCGCCCCGCAAAGTTTGTTGGCCCTTTCAAAAAAACAAATGATGGAAATCCGCCCGCCTGTTTTTCATGGAGACCTTTTGGCGTGCAATGAGTTTGATGTGATCGGTCAATTGGAAAAGATGGATCTTCCCGCATTGATCATCTGCGGTGCGGAAGATAAAATGACCCCTGTAAAATTTTCAGAATTATTAAAAAGCCGCATCGCAAACTCGCAGCTTCACGTGATCGAACATGCCGGACATATGGTCATGCTGGAACAGCCTGATAGGATTGCGGAATTATTAAAGGAATTTGTTGATAACCTCCCGCAGCGTGTCAGGAAAACGAAACAGCCGCGCATCGCTGCTCCTGCTCAACAACCAGAACCTCCCCTGGAGGAAGGCTCATAACCCGAAGATTTTCGTCAAGATTGGAATGGCATTCATCACCGCAATGGCCCGATGGCTAAGGCGGTTTTTTTCGTCCATACCCATCTCCGCCATTGTTTTTTTGAGTTCAGGAAAATAAAAAATGGGGTCATATCCAAAGCCGCCATTGCCGCGTTCCTCTGCAATGATCTCGCCGTGGCAATTGCCTTCCACGATTTGGACATCCTGATCTGGTGCTGAAATTGCGATCGTGGCATGGAAGTGCGCCGTCCAGGGATGCGGCCTGTCTTTGAGATTCTCCAGCATGTAGGCACGGCGGTCTGCATCATTTGCGCCCGGCTTGGGATGATAGCGCGCGGAATGTAATCCTGGCGCGCCATCCAATAAGTCTACTTCGAGCCCCGAGTCATCGGCGAGGGAAACAAGTCCGCTGGCGCGGGCAAAGGCGATGGCTTTCTTTGCGGCATTCTCGGCATAGGTCGCGCCGTCTTCTTCCACTTCAAGGGTTAGGTTGATATCTGCCGGCGTGATGAGTTCCAGCCCCATATCTTTTAACAGTTCCTGTAATTCTTTAACTTTACCTTTGTTGTTGGTTGCGATCAGTAGTTTTTTCATAATTCGTCATTGCGAGGGAGTTCTTCCGAAGCAATCTCCTTGTTGATATTATTTAGCGCCCATTTTGCATGCGCGCTGACCAATGGCTCATCAGCTGTTTCAGCCTGCTCCAAAACGGGAATGTCATTTTTATTTCCCGTGTTTCCAACAGCCACTGCCAGGTTACGTAAGTATCCGCGCCGTTTGGCGCGTTTGATCGGACTTTTCTTGAAGCGTTGATTAAATTCAACGGGCGTCATGAGCAGGTCCGAGCTTAAGACCGGAAGCGGGATTTTCGGTTCGAAGGCAGGGTCTGCTTTTTGGGAGAATCGATTCCACGGGCAGACCTGCTGACAGACATCGCATCCGAAAATCCAATCCCGTGTAGGCGCTCTTAATTCATCTGGGATTTCCTCTTTGAGTTCGATCGTAAGGTAGGAGATGCAGCGGCGCGCGTCGAGGGTACGGTTAGGCAGGATGCACTGCGTGGGGCAGGCCTGGATACAGCGTGTGCAGGTGCCGCAATGGTCGGTAATAAGCGCCTCGTCGGGTTCGAGTTCGATGCCGAGCAGAATCTCAGCCAGAAAAAAGGTGGAACCCGCTCGGGGGTTGATCAGCATGGAATTTTTACCGATCCAGCCAAGACCTGCGCGCTGTGCGAGTTCGCGTTCTAGGATGGGGCCGCTGTCTGTGTAATAGCGATTGGGGATGGGATGTCCGAGCTGTTCTTCGATGAATTCAACAATTAATTTCAGGCGCGCGGGAATAACATCATGATAATCTTCGCCCAGTGCATAAGATGCAATTTGAAATTCTGCCTTCTGCCTTCTGCCTTCTGCATTTGTATAGGGCATTGCCAGCACCAGAATGGATTTACCCCCGGGGAGGATTTGTTTGGGATCCGCGCGGCGGCTGCGGCTGCGTTCTTCGGCAAGATAATTCATCGTGCCGTGTTTGTTTTGACCGAGCCATTCTTCAAAAATATTGTAGTGCGCGGGCGGCTCGAAAGAACTAACGCCAGCCAGGATGAATCCCAGCTGTTTTGATTTGATTATTATTTTTTGCTTCAAATCCTTCGGGAGCACCATAGTTGATTAGATTTAGCAGATTGATACTAATTTCCACATACAGTTCGCGGTCACGATCAATTGTAACCCGTCTAACTAAAGTAGTTACAATCTGACGCTTGATCTCAAATATCTCTTGACGCTCTTCATCGTTTTGAGGGAAGGAATTTAATGACTCAAGTCCTGCCTGTAAGTTGGCAAGGTATTCTGCTACCCTTGTCTCCCAATCACCTAGCGCAGGTTGTATCCGCTCTGAATGCGGTTCTTCAACTCCGAAAAGATCTCCCCGATCTTGTAATCGATCGTATCCGCACGTTCCGCATCCGCCTTGAACTTCTTGAGATACCGAAACAACTTCACATTCACAAAATCGATCAAATCATCGCCCGTCATCGCCTTGTGATGGTCCAGCTTCCCATCCTAATCCTTCGGCGTCGCCCACTTCTCCCAGCGAAACTCACCCGCAATGATCGGCGTGTAACTCTTCCCCGCCAACTCCGCCGAATCCTTTTTATCTTCCTCGAAATCAGCCAAATATTTCAGGAACAGAATCCAAGAAGTCTGCTCCACGTAATCCAACTCACTGGAACACCCCGCGTCTTTCCATAGTTTATCGTCAATGTTTTTGAAGGTTTGCTCGAATAAAGTTGTATCTCCTAATTAAATACCTGTATTGTGTCCCAAAGCGACTGTCACATTAACTAACCAATTGGATATTTACTTTCAACAATTGTTCCTGAACCAATGCCAGCAAATACGGACGCATTTCCGCCGCTTTACCGAAGCGGGCTTTGGCGATCAAGGTTAGTTCTGTGTACTGCCCGATCATACCCTCCAGATTGGTAACTTTCCAAGGCTCGATCAGGTTGGGCAGCAGGGTAACTGCCTCCTCCCTTATAGCTTCCAGGGTTGCGCGTGCAAGGCCCAGATCTGCGCTCATAATTTTGAGCGTGATATTGGCAATGGAAAATTTACCGCGGCTGAAATTTCGAACAGAACGGATCTCACCGTTGGGAACGATATACAACTCGCCTGATGACGACCTCAGCATGGTTGTTCGCAAACTTATCGTTTCGACAACCCCTTCTATGGGTCGGACACCTGAAATTTCGATCTTTTCTCCAACGGCAAAGATATCTTCAAAGAGAAAATTCAGTCCGCTCAGATAATCGCCTACTACAAGGCGGGCGCCGAAGCCTAATGCGGCAGTAAAAAGCCCCATCACCCAGGCTAATGTATTAAGATCAATGAACAACCCCATACTTGCCACAATTACGATAATGAGAAAGGTCAAATTTATTGTGCTGGAAATGAGACTATGTAGGGTCTTTTGTCGTTCTAGGCTGGGTTTGCGTCCATTTGGAGCCAATCGGCCAAGTTTCAACAACCAGTGCGTTACTACTTTCAAAAGGAAAGCAACCAACATGGCTGATATGAAATAGATCAATATGCGGATGGGGTTCTCCAGCCATGGGAATTGCGCCAGGAAGTTACTCATGGGATATCGAATTTGAAAAGGTCTGTAATTTATCATCAATGTTTTTGAAAGATTGTTCGAACAAAGGTGTTTCTCCTAATGCTGATTGAAATTGCGCAGACTGACAAATGTCACGGCCACCAGCGGGCAGTGTCCATGATGGCGCGGAGAAGCTCGCCGCTGATGTCTGGTCCGCAGAAATGGACGAGAGCAGGGGAGAGCAGTCCAACAGTGCTGACTGCGGATCAATAACTTTGAAATTTCAGGAATGGCTTCTTTGCTCAGGAATGATTGGTCAAATAGGGATGCGGCATATTCAGGGTATTGACGTGCGAATGCGGCATAGGTCCGCGCCAATGCTTTCTGAAAAGCCAGTTTGGCAGTATCCCGTTTCAGCCACGTTTTAAGAGTCTCGGCTGGATCGAGTTTGTCAATTGTGTAGGAGATGACCGCGTCTGCAACGCTGAGGAATAAGTCCGCAAGCATGGATATGCTTTCCCCTGATAACAAAAGCCGCCCACGCAATTTGCGCAGGCGGTAGGATTATGCTATGATTTCCCTATCGACACGCGCCGAAATCGCGTAGTCCGTTTCAAAGCCTCGCTGGATTCGCGTCCTGCGGGGCTTGTCCGTTAAGTATAGACTAGTGCCCACCATTTGTCGATTGACAAATGTCACCACCCTTACTTCCTCCCTGGCGCAGCACCCTGTGGACAATTGTTGGTTGTTGAGCGTCGCACTGCGAAGTCCCGTAAGAGGAGTCTGCCGAAGTGTGACCGCGCCTTCGCTTGGGTTTTGCCGCTTAAAAATAAAAAGCGGGGCAAGCTGAAAAGCCTGCCCCGTTCTGGTTAAAAAAGTTACTGTCAAATACACTGACGCTGTCAAATCAAGTTTATTGGGATGAATCCCAGCTGGCGCGCTTTTTGCTTGATTGCCTGTTTTAGTGCGGCAGTCACTCTTTACTTGACGATGATCTTTACAAAAATGGCTTTGCCGAATGGGATGCCTTTGGCGTTCGCCATTTGCCAGGCGCTGGTGTATTCGCCGACTTTGATCGGCGCTTTGAAGTTAACCGAGACTTCGGCTTCCTGTCCGACTTCGACCAACGTGCCTAGCGGAACCGGGCTGTCCATCCATTTTTCCGCGTAGCCGCATAGATCAATCCGTAGCCATCACCCCATGAGCGGATCCCTGTATTCTTGATCTTCCAGGTCTTTACGAACTCCTGGCCCGGGGGTCATTGGTGTGCCGTCAAGAATGGTGACATCCACAGTGGCGTTGTCAAAGGAAGTGTCGTCGCATAACTGGCCCGGTGTGCCGAGCGCGATCTGGGTCGGATCCGTTGTAAAGGCGGCCGTTGGGGTTTCTGTTGCCAGCGGTTCAGGTATTGGCGTTTCTGTTGGCGGAAGCGGGGTGGGAGTAAATGCCGCCGCTGTAAGTGTCAACTCTGCCACTACC
>NZ_JADJSO010000039.1:0-26446 GCF_016711665.1 Candidatus Villigracilis saccharophilus | reverse complement strand
TTTCTTTCATCGGGGATGAATTTTTGCAAAATATTTTTCCTTAAAGGCGGACAAATTCTCATTGTGGTTGACCAGCTTTAATGTCGGATACAAATCGAGGGTCGGTTGTCAGAACATTGATCTGGAGCGTAATACCTCTGGCTGATCGCACGGTTTGGGCTGTTTAACGAGGTTTTCGTAATAAAAGATTTTTGACGGGCATGCTTCCTTCGACGGTCCTGTTTGTTCTTGTTCTCAATTATACGGCGGCTGAATACGATCTTGTGGCTTCACCTTGCTTTACTTTATTGTTCCTGTTCGGGTTGACCAGTGCCAAAAATTTACAAGTCCGCTGGAATACCTCATACCGATTATGAAGAAAGCACAAGTTTCGATACGTTGGTTTGGGTTGGCGTGCTTACACTGGGATTGGTAACCTCTTTTATTACTTCTTTTCCATCAAGATATCCTGCGATTGATCTTCGTGAAAAAACGCTGGATCGAACGAATTAAGGGCTGAGCATGGGGCTTGAACATGTAAAAAAATAATGCCACCCCAGTTGGGTTGGAAAAGGACTGCCTGTTCTTTGTTGAGCGCTGGTTGCGAATTATCTACACAACTCGATGACTATTTCCACAGGGCTGCACCATGCCACAAAACGCCCGCCCGACGATTCCCCGTCATTATTGGCGCACACGGCCTTATTCCATTTACAGAGATTCAGGTTGGACAAATCCCTCCATATTGACCCAGGATATTCCTGCCGACCGGGTCTTGGTCGAAGCGCTCAAGCCCTGATGATCATATCCATCAGACAAGTGACTTTCCAAAAGCGCAGAAAATGATAGATTGTATTGGACGGGCAGACTTGTCAACGTGGATGTTCCGTATAAAGCCGCTTGGACTTACGGGTCGTCGCTCGCTTAAGGCGATCTGTTACCGCGCTCGCCTCTGTCGAGTCGGCCGCAGCTCAGTCCATTCCTGAAAAATATCTTGTTGCGCGCTGGAATTTGCGTGAATCCTCCGATTGATGTATCCTGACTGGGTACGGGATCAGTTTTAGCGCTGCCTGATTCGATGCGAGGGAGTGTTTAGCGTTGGCGCGCGGTCATTACTCGCCTCGAGCCAGATCCATACGACAGTGCTTGCCATCCGAAATTGTTGCGCGAATTTCCTATACGTTGGATGTTTCCACTCCGCCCGTGGGCCCGCGATGTGACGATTATTTTTCTCTTTGATCTCAAACGGGAGCTATTTGGCAGATTACTATGCCGCCTCGATGATTGCGCTGCGCGCGCCATGAACACCCGCGCGTTTGGTTAATCGGTTATGCAAATGGTTCTTATGATCTCGAGCGCGCCCAATGTAACTCGTTGCTGAAAATTGTGCGCACTCATGGATTTGAGATCTATTTTGCCAGTATCGGCTGGGTTGAGGTTTGAACCTCCGCCCGGCCAAGATGAGATATTGTGAAGAAATAAATACCACAACGGCATCAGCGCGGGAACCATTGGTATTGAAACCTGATTTTATGCAAAGATCTATGCATTTCTTGGAGGGTGCTCTAAAATACGTGGCTTTTCTTCCCCTTGATTTTTCCTGTCTTTGTTATGGATTGGATTTGACTCATTGTATCTTGTTCAAGTGATCCCTTACGAACGATCCAAATAGTATATGAACATCTGCGCCGCCTTGCGACAATTACAGGATCTGCTTCAAAAGATCAGACAGCTCATTCATTTGCCTCAGCCTTGTTCAAGTCTGTCTCTCGTCGCGGCTTCATCTCGATTTCGAAAATGGTTTATGCTGTCTCAGCATGAGATCGATCAATTAACGAGATTTATTCGCGCAGCTTATTTGCACCTTTACCATTAACTCGCGTAGAGGCGCATGGCGCGGTTCATATATGGTCGCGTTTGCGGTGGAGATTGATGCTGGCAAATGTATTGGGGATTATTTATAAGATAAGTAAGTTTCGAAAATGACCGCCTTATTTCATCTGAGCGCGCTTACTTTCTGCGGTAATATATGTGATATAGGCATAAATCGGAATCGTAAGACTTGATATTTGCTCAAATACCTTTTAAGAGAAGGATTTTATGACCACCATTCTCATTGCTGGTATCCTCGGCGGAGTATAACCATGTCCACAGAACTTTCACACGAAGAGATTTTGCGCTATTCACGTCATCTGCTCATTCCAGAGGTCGGACTGGAGGGACAGAAAAAGCTCAAGGCTGCGTCTGCGCTGATCGTTGGCACCGGCGGATTTGGCTCGCCGGTTGCCTTGTATCTAGCGGCGGCTGGCATTGGCCGCATCGGTCTGGTCGATTTCGATGTGGTTGATTCGAGTAACCTGCAGCGCCAGGTCATTCACGGCACAGCGACCATTGGCCAGCTTAAGGTTGAGAGCGCGCGGGCACGTTTGCGTGATCTGAATCCTGATATTCAAATCGATGTTTATAATGAGCCGTTCACATCTGAAAATGCGATGCGGATCGCGGCTCAGTTTGACATCCTGATCGATGGTACTGATAATTTTGCGACCCGTTACCTGACAAATGATGTCTGCGTTTTTCTCGGCAAGCCGAATGTCTATGGCTCCATTTTCCGATTCGATGGGCAGGCCAGTGTTTTGATGCGCGCAGCGGTCCATGCTATCGTTGTCTCTTTCCCCGAACCGCCTCCGCCGGGCTTGTCCCATCCTGTGCGGAGGGCGGCGTGCTGGAAGTTTTGCCCGGTACCATTGGAACGATCCAGGCCACCGAGGCGCTCAAGATTTTGTTGGGGATCGGTTCACCGCTCACTGGAAAACTATTGCTCTATAACGCGCTGGATATGTCCTTTGATTTCGTGACACTAAAAAGGATCCAAAGTGCCGTGTCTGTGGACCCAACGCGGATATTAAAGAATTGATCGACTATGAAGAATTTTGCGGCGTGCCGGGGCGCGGCCACGATGAAGGTTCGGCAGGCGCAGGCTGGGACATTGACGCGCCGGAACTTGCCGATCTGCTTGCCCGACCCAATGCGCCAATTTTGTTGGATGTGCGCGAACCGCACGAGTTGGAAAATTTCAAGCTGAATAATGCGCTCAACATTCCGCTTGGCAGTCTCGCGGCTCATCTCTCAGAACTGGATAGCGCGAGAGCTGGTTGTCTTTGCAAAGGGTGGAACCCGCTCAATCCGCGCGCTTGAATTGCTGGTGAGCGCTGGATTTAAAAAAGTGAAAAACCTGCGCGGCGGGATCAATGCCTGGGCAAGGTCGGTGGATACGGATCTGCCGATCTATTAAGAGAAGACCTGCTTTTCCTGGATGTTACACAAACCAATAAGCCTCTTTCTTTTTGAAAGAGACTTATTGGTTCATATATCTTGGGATATTTTTTAGATACCGAAACTTCCCCGCCTGGAAAATTCTTTGGCTGGCTCTGTTATGCCAGGGACACTCCGATCAACCTCCCGATGCCGTAGGTTAATGCGGCCGCGATCAACCCGACCAGTACTTGTCTTGTTCCTGAAAATAAAATGCCGCGTCATCAACGTAATGGCTGCGCCAATGATGAAGAGACCGATGCCGCTGATGGCCATGCTCATGTAGATGGCAAAACTCCCGCTCAAAGAAGAATGGAAAGATGGGGAAGACAGCGCCGACGGCAAATAAGAAGAACGATGTGAATGCGGCTTCATAAGCCGAGCCGCCCAATTCTTCCGGGTCGATGCCAAGTTCTTCGCGCGCAAGCGTATCCAAAATGCTGTCTTTGTCAGCCATCATGTGCGCGGCCAGTTCACGCGCGCGGTCTTCGGGCAAGCCCTTGGATTGATAGATCAACGCAAGTTCTTCCTGTTCTTCTTCGGGACTATTGGCGATCTCTTCCGCTTCGATCTTGATCTGATTCTCGTATAACTCGCGCGAGCTTTGCACCGAGCCACTCTCCCAAAAGCCATTGACCCTGCTCCGGCCAGCAGACCAGCCATCCCTGCGATCAAGACCGCGCCGTTGTCGTTGGTCGCGCCTGCTACGCCCATCACCAGACTTAATATAGAGACCAATCCATCGTTGGCTCCCAGCACAGCCGCACGCAAGGCATTGCCTCCGCCGCCGCGATGACGTCCTTCCATTGTGCGACGCTGCCACCGGGGCAATCCGCCCGAAGCATTGGAAGCCATGGATAACATACGCGCGTGAGATTTTTCATCGCGTGAAAATTCATGCGCTTCTGACTCTGGCTGACCGTCGTAGGCGTTGCTGTCCGCTTTTTCATTGCCAGCGATGGTCGGAAGAACGAATTGCAGGCCGAAGCGTTTTGCGAGCCAGATCAGGATCCGCGCGCGTTGGCTGGGTCTTCGTGCGGGAAATTTAACATCCAATGCGCTTAGTTTTTTCTCCCACCCGGCCGCGTGTTTTTCTTCGCTGGCTGCGAGTTTCTTGTAGACTTGCGCCATTTGCGGCTGCTTTTCTGATTCTGCCAGCGCGAGATATAAAGCCGCCCCGTCAATTTCCTTCTGCCTGTTGGTTAAATATCTTTCCGCATCTTTTTTATTTGACATGTGACACAGGTCAACGGCTTCGATGGTTTCTGTCAACGTGCCGATCTGATTCACTTTCACGAGCAAGGCATTCGCGGCTTTTTCCTTGATACCCTTGCGGACTCGTTCCGGGTTTGTGACGAGCAGATCATCGCCGACGATCTGGAGTTTGTCGCCCAGTTTTTCCGTCATCAGGCTCCAGGAAGCCCAGTCATTTTGAGCGAGACCATCTTCGATCGAAACGATAGGATAGTCCTTGACCCACTTGGCCCAGAACTCAACCATCTCTTCGCCGGTCAGCTGACGTCCTTCCTTGCGCAGGTTATATTTTTTGGTCTTCTCATCATACAGTTCGGAGGCGGCGGGATCGAGCGCGATGGCGACATCCTTGCCGCGGCCCGCTTTGAAGCCAGCCTTCTTGATCGCTTCGAGGATCAGTTCAACAGCTTCGTTGTTGGCTTTGAGCGCGGGGGCAAATCCGCCTTCGTCACCAACGAGTGTGCCGTAGCCTTTTTCCTTCAAAACGGATTTGAGCGCATGGTAAATTTCCGCACCCCAGCGGACACCTTCCGAAAAGGATGGGGCGCCGAAAGGCATGACCATGAATTCCTGCATGTCGGTACTCTGCCAGTTCGTGTGCGCGCCGCCGTTCATGATGTTCATCATCGGGACGGGCAGGACATGGGCATACGCCGCCGCCAAGATAACGATAGAGGGGCATTCAAATGAATTTGCCGCAGCCTTGGCAACCGCGAGGCTGACGCCCAGGATCGCATTCGCGCCGAGCTTCGATTTATTCTTGGTGCCGTCCAGGGTGAGCAGTTCGGCGTCAATATCCTTCTGCTCGGATGCGTCCCAGCCGAAGAGTGAGTCTGAGATGATCCCGTTCACATTGGCAACGGCTTTTGCAACGCCCTTGCCGAGATAGCGTTTCTTGTCGCCGTCACGCATTTCCGGGGCTTCATGAATGCCGTGGATGCGCCTGAGGGAACCGCGGCGCGTCCCCAGGCGCCGTCCATTAGTCATATTGATTTGTAATGATTATTGTTTTGGGAAAAGCGCCTTAACAATGACAATGTTACTCAACAAGTATAATCGCATTTTATTCGGGAATTGTGAACTGTTCGTAAACAGGTGAGTTTGAACACTGCTGTATAATCATGAATATTTCAAGCTGGGAGTGCTAAACCAAAATGTCTCGCGAAAACGAAGATACGAATAAACATACGGCAGACGACAGAAGCATTATCATCAACGGTGATATGAATAATTCGAATATCATTATTGGCGATAATTCAAGCTTGACTACATCACTGCCTGTCCGTAAAAGCGAAGGATCAGCGGAGAGTCTGCCGCAAACCGTTGCCGCGAACGAATTGATGGGAGCCAAACTGATCCCGTTCCTTTGTTACGCCAAGGAAAATTCCAGCGGCGTGCGTGAGTTTCGTGAGCGCTTGCGGACTGAGACCTGGGTGGATCCGTGGTTTGATGAAGAGGATATCCTGCCCGGGCAAATGTGGGAAGGCAGTGTGACGGAAGCCGTGCACAACTCTCACGCGGTGATCGTCTTTTTATCATCGATCGCGATTCGGACGGAGGGCTTTTTTCACAAGGAGTTGAAACTCGCCTTGGATGCCGCTGCCGAGAAACCAGACGGCACGATCTTCATCATCCCCATTCGGCTGGATGTTTGCGAAGTGCCGGAGCGTTTACAGCCCTACCAGTATGTGGATTATTTTGGCGACGACGCGCATAAGGATCGCGTATATTCCAGTTTGATCAAGGCGCTAAAAGTCCGCGCCGAAAATTTGGGGATAAAGATGTAATATGGCTGAAAGTCGTAAGCTGCGTGTTCCAAACCTCGGAGGTCTTCAAGACCTCCGAGGTTTTTCTTTCTACTTCCCCGCCCGTTCCTTCGCAGCCTTTAACAATCCCACGAACAAGGGATGCGGTTTCATTGGGCGCGATAAGAATTCAGGGTGGAATTGACTCGCGACCATGTAGGGATGATCCGCCAGTTCAACGATCTCGACCAATCTGCCGTCTGGTGATACACCCGAGAAGACCATGCCGTGCTTTTCGAATTCGGCGCGGTAGGAGTTGTTAAACTCAAAGCGGTGACGATGCCGCTCGTCCACTTGAGAGAGTGCGTAGGCGTCCGCAGCCTTCGTCCCCTGTTGGAGCAGGCACGGGTACAGTCCGAGGCGCATGGTCCCGCCCATGTCGGTGATCGAACGCTGGTCGATCATCAGGTCAATCACAGGGTGTTCCGTGCCCCGGTCGAATTCTGATGAATTCGCCTCTTCAAGATCAAGCACGTGACGGGCAAAGTCAATGCACATGACCTGCATCCCCAAACACAAACCAAGATAGGGAACTTTATTCTCGCGCGCGTAGCGAGCCGCTAAAATTTTACCTTCGATGCCGCGCGAGCCAAAACCGCCAGGCACAAGCACGGCGTCCGCTTCTTTGACAACTTCCCAGCCTTTATCTTTTTCCAGATCCGCGGAATGTACCCAACTGATCTCAACTTCAACTTCATTCGCGAGCGCGGCATGTTTGAGCGCTTCACGCACGGACATATACGCATCCTGTAATTCAACATATTTGCCAACCAGTGCAACCTTGACCGAAGGCTTCGGCTTGCGCACATCCGCCACGAGCTTTTCCCAGGGCTTCATATTTGGCTGGCGTTTTGCCTGCAAGCCAAGTTTGGTCAGCACCAGTTCGCCGACGCCCATTTTCTCTAGGAGCAGGGGAACTTCGTAAAGTACATCCGCGGTTTTCATTGGGATGACAGAATCTTTTTCCACATCGCAGAAGAGCGCGATCTTCTCGCACAGATTTTTTTCCACATCCTGGTCTGCACGCGCGATGATGATGTTGGGAGAGATGCCGATCGAGCGCAGCGCCGCCACCGAATGCTGGGTTGGTTTTGTTTTAATTTCACCCGTCGCGCCGATGGTGGGCAGCCAGGTGACATGCACGAACAGGCAGTTCTCGCGTCCCACTTCATTGCGGAGCTGGCGCAAGGCTTCCAGAAAAGGCTGTGACTCAATATCCCCGACCGTCCCGCCGACTTCAAGAATGACGATCTCTGCGCCCGTCTCTTTGGATACCAGACCGATGCGGCGTTTGATCTCGTTGGTGATGTGCGGAATGACTTGAATGGTACCGCCCAGATAATCTCCGCGGCGTTCCTTGGCGATGGTCTCGGCGTACACCTGTCCCGTGGTGAAATTGCTGACTCGGGTCAGGCGGTTGTCAATGAACCGTTCATAATGACCGAGGTCAAGATCGGTTTCTGCGCCGTCATCCAGCACGTACACTTCGCCGTGTTGATAGGGTGACATCGTGCCTGGATCAACATTGATGTATGGGTCCAGCTTTTGTACCGCCACGCTGAATCCGCGTTCCTTGAGGAGCAGTCCCATCGCGGCGGCGGTCACGCCTTTGCCAACCGATGAAACCACTCCGCCTGTGAAAAATAAATATTTTGTTGTCATAAGTCATCTCCTAATAAGTTGCTCAGACCTGACAGGTTTTATGCGGCTTAAGTTGTCGGTGAGTCTGATACATCAAAGTTGAATTTAATCCCTTATAGTTTTGCGGAAACCTGTCAGGTCTCTTTTGTTACAAAGAGAATGGGGAGGGCGTTTAAGCCCTCCCCATTTGGGGTTGTCAGTTTTTCAGGGTCGAAAATTTCCTTTTGTTCATCCTACCAGCTTCAATAAGTCTTCAGCGGCGCGGCGCATTTCGAGGAAGATCATGCCGAGCTTGGCTTCTTTGCGCGCCATGGCGGTCAACACGGCTTCTTCACCGATGGCCGTCAGCACAATAAAACCATTATCGCCCTTGATATAAACCTGTTCAAGGACTCCGCGTCCCAATTCACCGGAGATTCGCTCGCCAAGGCTGAGCATGGCCGCAGACATTGCTGAAACGCGGTCTTCTTCCACGCCCTGCTGCAACGCAGACGCCATGATCAAACCGTCCACAGAGACGATGGCAGAGGCTTCAATGTCTGGGGCAGACGCCTGCATATTGCGAAGGCGTTCCACCATTTGGTCAGAGCGGGATTTTGTCATAAAGCGGTCTCCTGAGGTTCGATCAACTGTCTGAGTTTACCAGAAAAATTATTATTCGAGAATTGCATGCTCGTTTTCATGAAAACGATTTGCGATTTGACCCTGCCCCTCCTTCATGTTAAACTTACCGATTGTCATGTTCCATTATTTGCTTGCTTTTTCCCTGATTTTATTCGCTCAAACGGCGGAACCTTCGATCCTTACACCTCAAACAGGGCAGACTTTGCGCGGACAGGTGCAGATCACGGGAAATTTGGATGTGGACAATTTTTCATCCGCCGAATTGGCATTTGCCTACAGCGCTTCGAACCCAGCGGATAACTTTGCCTGGTTCGCCATTCAGACATTTTCCCAGCCCGCGAAGGATTCCGCCATTGCCGTGTGGGATACCACTTTGCTGACAGACGGCGACTACACCTTGAGATTGCGAGTCAATTTTCTGGACGGCACTTTGCGGGACATTCTCGTTTCAGACCTGAAAATTCGTAATGATGTGCCGCTCCCGACCGAAACTCACACCGCCACGGCAACATTGACACTGACCCCTGATATATTGATCCCAACGTCAACGCCAACGCGTTTACCTGAAGTGACTACACCGATATTCCCTTCGCCGATTCCCTTGCCGACCAATCCCGCCTCATTGACCGTACCCGCGCTTTATTCAACTTTTGGGCGCGGCGCCTTGATCGCGTTCGTCCTGTTCGTGCTCTTTTCCTTGTTACTTCGTTTACGCAGGAATTAATATTCATGACTGATACTTTTCTCCTTGTCGGCTTTGGCAACCCTGGCCGCGAATACAAAGACACCCGCCATAACATCGGCTTCATGTTCATTGACCGTGTTGCAGTGGCCTTGAATGCGCGCGGAATGAAATTGCAATCCAAAGCGATCGTCATGTCCGCGCTGTATGAAGAGCGCAAGGTCATCCTCGCCAAACCGCAGACGTATATGAATCTTTCGGGTCAATCGGTGCAGGGACTCTTGCACTTTTATAAATTGCCGCCTGAAAATCTGCTCGTCGCGCACGATGACCTTGACCTGCCCTTCGGCACGCTTCGCATCCGCCCCGCGGGCGGTCCTGGTGGACAGCGCGGGATGGCATCCACCATTGAACAGCTTGGGACAAAAGAATTTCCGCGCTTGCGTTTGGGTATTGGCCGCCCGCCGGGCAGGATGGATCCTAAGGATTATGTTTTGCAGGAATTCTCCAGGGACGATCTCAAACTCCTGCCTGAGATCTTGGACCGCGCTGCAGAAGCCGCGCTTGAGTTTGTGATCAAGGGGCTGAATGCCGCAATGAATAAATATAACGGTAATTTAACAAATCCATAAAAGGCAGTAAATGTATAAACTTCAAAACTTTAGCTGGCAGAGATTATTGATTGTTACGATATTAACTTCGTTTTTATATATATTCATGGAGTGGCTGTTTTTTGTAACGAAGCCGTCCTTTATGAGTGGAACAACGGTTATCTCAACCCTAAACGTTTTCTTTGTCACAAGTGGGATATTGGTATTCTTTAGTTTTATTCTGGTCAATGTTTTTTTTCTTTTGGGTGTTTCTCTCGCGCGCGTGAAAATCGTCGCTGACATTATGCTTTATCTTGCCGCGTCAGTTCCGTCCACGCTTATGGCTATTTTGGCATTGATCCTGCTGGATAATTTTACCTACACGGTGTTTAAATTTGGTGTTGTTACATTGCCTGATTTTTTAAGGGGTGTATATGCATTGGGATTTGTTTTTTTGATCTTCTATTTTGTCGGATGGTCGCTTCGCTTTATATGTGACAGCAATTTGAAGACCCATAAGCAATTGCTGATTACAACCGTCATCTTATCTTTTTTTTCATTCCTTTGTGCTCTGGGTCAGTTTCAATCGCCACCACAGTTGGAAACTGGTTCTGCCAAGACTGCCATGCTTCCAAATATTTTGGTCATTGGCAGTGATGGGATCAACGCTGCTAATATGTCTCTCTATGGCTATGAGCGCGAAACGACCCCCAATCTTCAAAAGTTATCTCCTGAATTTCTTGTTGCAGAAAATGCTTTTACCAATGGTGATTTCACAAAAGTTTCAACTATTTCTATCCTTACAGGCAAACTTTCATCCCAAACGAACGTTATTTCTTCCAGTAATATTTTATTGGGTTTAGATGCCTATCAGCATTTACCTGGCATTCTTCGCGGATTGGGTTATTACAATGTTCAGTTTGGTGTGCCCCAACACGCTGATGCATTTGCGGCGAATTTGCAATATGGATTTGATGTTGTAAATGGGCGCTCATACAATAAAAACCCTGTTTTTCAGGCGGCTCGGAAAATGGGGCTTGGCGAAGCTTCTTATTTCTTTTCCGTCATCTTTGAGCGTGCTTCCACCCGAATTCTCCACATCTTTTATATTCAGAAGATGATAAACCCCATGGATGTAGTTACCATGCCTGATGAACATGCCGGAGTAAGCGATCAGGAAAAAATTTCCCAGCTGATCGATCTTGTAAAAAATACTCAATCCCCAGTTTTTGTTCATGCTCATTTAATGGGTACACATGGACCGCTCTTTAATCCGGTGCATCGCGTATTCTCCTTGAATAAAGAGCAAAGTGAAGGGTGGATGGGTGATTTTTATGATGACACAATTCTTGATTTTGACGGCTATATACAGGAAATAGTGGATGGTCTTTCACGGGTTGGGGAGCTTGATAATACAGTTTTGGTGATTTATACGGATCACAATATGAAGTATCGAACCGACTTGAAAATACCTCTTATGATTAGGTTCCCAAATGGTGAGTTCGCTGGACGTGTTTCCAATAATACACAAAACATTGATATTGCCCCTGTTCTTCTTGATTATCTTGGAGTTGAAAAACCTGGCTGGATGAGCGGGGAATCCTTTCTAAGAAGTAACCCGCCCCAAGATCGTCTTATTATGAGCGGAGATGGTGTGAAGACAATAAGGATTATTCAGTGTAATAGATTATATAAAGTGTTTATTGATAATAGAATTTGGTTCACCGGAGAGATAGCTGCTCATACGCATCCATGCGCTCATCTTGATATTACAAGCAAGGCGGATCTCCCTGATGATATAAAAAATATTTTGGCAGAAACTGGTGTGGACCTTAGAGAGCGCCCCGATAATAATGATTTTTATTCGAGCTATATTGTCACCCGCAGACAGATTTCACCCCTTTTATTGTTCAAGAAGTATGGAGCAAATTATGTCCCGCCCACCGCTGAGGATATTTTTTCGGATGTGGCAATGTCTGATCCTGATATTGACTTTATCGAACAAATATATCGCGAAGGCATCATTGACAGTTGCTCTGCCTTTCCGCTTTCCTTTTGCCCGGATCAAGCCATTACTTCAGAGGAGTTAGCTGTAATTATTCTAAAGACACTGGAAGGCGGCGATTATAAACCGCCGTCAGCCAAAGGTGTTTTTATTGATGTGCCGGTAGACTCTCCCTTTGCCCCCTGGATCGAAGAACTATATGCCCGCCATATTGTGGATGGATGCAGAGTCGATGTAATTGCTTTTTGCCCGTCAGAGAAGTTGTATGGTGAACACTTGGGTCTCTTTATAAATAGAGTTTTTCCCCAACCATAGTCGATCATTAAACTTCACCGATGTGGCAATGAATAAATTCAACTGAATGGACGATTCGTAAATCGAAAGATAACATGCATTCTCTTTTAGAAAACATCCACGCGTTACACCAATATCAGCAGCTGCTGGTCCAAGCCAGGGCGGGCAAAGCCATTGCCGGGCTTGGCTTGCCGCGTTCTGCGCGCCTGCCAATTCTTGCAGCTCTGCATGGTGATCTGTATCTCCCCATTGTGCTCATCACGGACCGCGCCGACCATGCCATGTCATTATTTGACGAGCTTGGTTTTTGGGTGGATTCGCCGCGCTATTTGTTTGCGGAACCAAATCCGCTTTTTTACGAAGAAGCAGCCTGGGGAATCTCAACCCGCCGTGACCGCCTGCAGGTATTGACCGCGCTGTCCGCGTATCATTTGCCGTTCGCGAAGAAACCTGCAGTGCCGCCGATCATTGTCACCTCTGTGCGTTCGTTGATGACACGCACATTGCCGCGGCGGGATTTTCTCAAAGCCTGTAAAAAACTGACACTCAACCAGACCATCCAACCCGATGGATTGATCCGTGAGTGGGCGAGGATCGGCTACCAGCGAGTCAACACGGTCCTGGAGCAGGGTCAATTCTCACATCGCGGCGGTCTCTTGGATGTATGGCCCGCGACCGAGCCCAATCCCGTGCGCCTTGATTTCTTTGGTGACGAAATAGAAACCATCCGCCAATTTGACCCTGCCACACAGCGCACAGTTGAAAAACTTGAATCCATTCTTGTCACGCCCGCGCGTGAATTTTTAGCGGATACATTCGATGCGCAGATCCAACTTTCTGAATTCCATATTCCGCTGCTGCATTCAACGCCGTCCTCGCTGCTGGATTATCTGCCTTCAAAAGCCTTGATGCTTGTGGATGATCTTAGTCTCGTCGAGGCGATGGCAAATGAGGTCGAGGAGCAGTCGGTCAAACTTCGGCAGGAGAGTATTACCGAAGGCACGCTTTCTGCAAATTTCCCGATCCCATATTTGCCGTGGTCTGAACTGCATGATAACCTGAGCGGTTTTTCTTCCGTTGAGTTGGGGCATCCAACCATCGCGCAGGCCGATGATCATTTTGATCTGGCTTCCCAGTTTGGTCATGATGAAAGATTTGGCGGCAGGCTCAAACCCTTTATTGATTATCTCGTTCCGCTCCTGGAAAATGGGAAACAGGTCTTTATTGTCTCGCGTCAGTTTTCTCGCTTGCGTGAGTTGTGGCTTGAGCATTATCCCGATACGAATTTTGAAAACTTGAAATTTGTCGAAGCCTCTCTTTCGGAAGGCTTTACACTCAATACCACTCCCGCTGCTACACATCTGATCACTGATTCGGAAGTCTTTGGTTGGGAGCGCCCGCAGTCGCGGACTCGTCAGCGCCCCACAGCGGATACGCCTGAATCGCTCTACGCGGATTTGCTGGTCGGCGATTATGTCGTCCACATTGATCACGGCATCGGACGGTTTGCGGGTCTGACTCAGCGGCTGTTGGACGGTCACGAGCGTGAGTATCTTGCTGTTGAATACAGCAACTCTGACACGCTTTTCGTCCCAGTCCATCAAGCGGACCGTCTCACGCGTTATGTCGGCGCGGATGGCGGCAAACCTTCGCTCGATCATCTCGGCGGGACGGTGTGGAACGAAACCAAGAACCGCGTCAAAGAAGCGGTTCAGCAGGTCGCTGTAGAATTATTGGATCTCTATGCGCGCCGTCAGGTCGTGGAAGGTTTTTCATTTGCGCCAGATACGCAATGGCAAAAAGAATTAGAAGACAGTTTTCCGTATGTCGAAACTGACGACCAAAAGCGCGCCATCACAGATATCAAACGCGATATGGAACGCGCCCGTCCGATGGATCGCTTGTTGTGCGGGGATGTGGGCTATGGGAAAACAGAGGTCGCGTTACGCGCTGCATTCAAAGCTGTGATGAGCGGCAAACAGGCGGCAATCCTGGTTCCGACCACAGTTCTGGCGCAGCAGCACTATGAGACATTCTCGCAAAGACTTGCGGCATTTCCCGTCAAAGTGGAAATGCTGTCACGCTTCCGCACGCCGCGTGAACAAACTGAGATTTTATACAAACTCGCGCTCGGTGAAATTGACATCATCATCGGCACACATCGTTTGATGTCCGCGGATGTGGAATTTAAGGATCTCGGTCTGGTCGTCATTGACGAGGAACAGCGTTTTGGCGTGACGCACAAGGAACATCTCAAGAAACTCCGCACCGAAGTGGATGTGCTTACTTTAACTGCGACGCCCATTCCGCGCACTTTGTATATGGCTCTGACAGGTGTGCGTGATATATCCAATTTGAATACGCCCCCTGAAGAACGCTTGCCGATCGTCACACATGTCGGTCCGTATTCACCGAAGTTGGTGCGTCAATCCATTTTGCGCGAGTTGGAACGCGGCGGGCAGATCTTCTTTGTCCACAACCGTGTCAATACCATCGACGCAATGAAGGCGCATCTCAACAAACTTGTGCCTGAGGCGCGCGTGGATATCGGTCACGGACAAATGCATGAGACACAGCTCGCCAGTGTCATGCACCGCTTCAACATGGGCGAGATCGATATTTTGCTTTGCACCACGATCATTGAATCTGGTCTGGACATTCCCAATGCCAACACGTTGATCATCGACCGTGCGGATACGTTCGGGCTGGCTCAGCTTTATCAATTGCGCGGGCGTGTGGGACGCGGTGCGATGCGCGCGTACGCGTATTTCTTCCGCCATAATAAAATGACCCCGACCCAGGACGGTCAGCAAAGACTCGAGGTCATTGCCGAGAACACCCAGCTTGGCGCGGGTTATTCGATCGCGATGCGCGACCTTGAGATCCGCGGCGCGGGCGATCTGCTTGGCACCCGTCAGCACGGATTTATTCAATCGGTTGGCTTTCATCTTTATACAAGAATTTTGGCTGATGCGGTTCGAAGACTTCGCCGACTCGCGGGCGATCAATTGAAGATGGATACCGCTCAAATGGAGAGCGCGTTCACGAGCTTTAGCCTGCCGATCTCGATGCCAGTCAATGTGGATCTGCCTCTCGCGGTTGGAATCCCAAGCGAATATATTTCAGATCAAGACCTGCGCTTGCGCCTGTATCGCCGCATCGCAGACCTGCGTGACGAAACCGAGCTCGATGCGCTCGGCTCTGAATTCCGCGACAGGTTTGGTCAACTGCCGGAGATGACCCAGAATCTGCTGTATCAGATGCGGGTGAAACTGCGCGCCGAAAAAGCAGGCTTGTCTGCGGTAAGCCAGGAATCGTCAGGGCAGATTCTCTTGAAGTACGCCGCGCCAGTTGACGGGTCAGAACCGCTGCGCCTGCCTGACCTGGGAAATGGCGTAAGAGGTGGAAAATCTGCTTATTGGGTGACCGTCGCTAAAGAGGAAGTTTGGACGGTAAAATTATTGGATGTGTTGGATCGGTTGGATAAATAATTTTCGGGTAAAATAGAACACACGTTCCGCTAATCCCTACATATCCATTTCCTCATAAAAAACTATGGACTTCAAACTTAACGCTCCTTTTATCCCCATGGGCGATCAGCCCGACGCCATCCGCGACCTCGTGCAGGGAGTCCGTGATGGCAAAAAGAATCAGGTTTTGCTTGGTGCCACAGGCACTGGCAAGACATTTACGATCGCATCCGTCATTCAGGAATTGCAGAAGCCAGCCTTGATCATGGCGCATAATAAGACCCTGGCCGCGCAGTTGTATGCGGAATTCAAGGAGTTCTTCCCTGAGAACGCGGTTTCGTATTTTGTCTCATACTATGATTATTATCAGCCTGAAGCATATGTTCCGCGCCGTGACCTGTTTATCGAAAAGGAAACCGACATCAACGAAGAGATCGAGCGATTGCGACTTGCCGCAACAGCTTCATTGATTTCCCGCCGTGATGTGATCATTGTCGCTTCGGTTTCATGCATTTATGGGCTTGGTTCGCCGGAAGAATTCGGCAAAGGGACAGTGACCCTTAAGGTGGGGGAGATCTATCGCCGCAACGCCTTGCTGCGACAGTTGATCGAGAGTCAATATCAACGCAATGATATGGAATTGAAATCAGGTACATTCCGCGTGCGTGGCGATACGCTGGAGATCATCCCTGCGTATGAAGATAAGCGCGGATATCGGATCACATTTTTCGGCGATGAAGTCGAACGCATTATGCAATATAGCCCCGTCAGCGGTGAGATATTCGATGAGCCGAACGAAGTGTCAATTTTCCCAGCCAAGCAATTCCTGACCGATGCCGACCGTTTGAAAGAGTCGATCACTCACATTGAAGAGGAACTGGAAGAGCGGCTGAAATATTACAAGGATAATGGCAAGTTTCTTGAGGCCCAGCGCATTGAGCAGCGTACGCGCTATGACCTGGAAATGCTGAAGGAAGTTGGCTATTGTTCCGGCATTGAAAATTACTCGCGTCAACTCGATGGCCGCGCGCCCGGCTCGCATCCGTGGACAATGATCGACTTTTTGCCGAGCGACTATCTGCTCGTGATTGATGAGAGTCACATGACCGTGCCGCAGATCCGCGGGATGTATAACGGCGACCGCGCGCGCAAGGAAACGTTGGTCGAGTACGGCTTCCGTTTGCCCTCCGCCATGGACAATCGTCCGCTTAAGTTTGAAGAATTTGAAGAGGTGATGGGTTCGACGATATTTACGTCCGCGACACCGTCGCATTATGAAATGGAGCATGCGGATCAGGTTGTTGAGCAGATTATCCGCCCGACGGGCTTGGTGGACCCCGAGGTGGATGTGCGTCCCACCAAAGGGCAGGTGGATGATTTGGTCGGAGAGATCAGCAAACGGGTCGAAAGACGCGAGCGCACTCTGGTCACGACTCTCACGAAGCGTATGTCAGAAGACCTGACCACGTATCTGAAGGAGCTGGGAATCAAAGTCCAGTATCTTCACTCGGAAGTGGAAACGCTGGAGCGCATAGCCATCTTGAGGGACTTGCGTTTGGGGACGTATGATGTGCTGGTGGGAATCAACCTTCTACGCGAAGGCTTGGATTTGCCCGAGGTCTCTTTGGTCGCAATTTTGGATGCGGACAAGGAAGGCTTTTTGCGTTCTGATACCGCGCTAATCCAGACAATCGGGCGTGCCGCGCGGAATGTGAACGGGCGCGTGATCATGTACGCCGACCGCGTGACCGATTCGATGAAGCGCGCGCTGGATGAAACGAATCGCCGCCGCGCCAAGCAGGTCAAATATAACGAAGATAACCACATCATGCCGATCAGTATTCACAAGGAAATTCATGAGCTGACCGAAATGATGAGTGCCAAGGCGATCGGTGAGGCCAAGGGACAATATACAACGGCCGCGGACGGCCTGCCGCGCGGCGAATTGCGTAAGATCGTGGATGAAGTGGAAAAGCAAATGAAGGAAGCCGCAAAGAACCTTGAGTTTGAAAGAGCAGCCGCGCTGCGCGATGAGTTGTACGATCTAAAGAACCTGCTGGCTGAAGACGAAAGTCTTAAGCCGTGGGAACGAATTAAGTTATTGACAGGTGAGGAGTAATCCATGGAAACCGATCCCGCTTCGCTTGACCCCGAAGAGCGTTCCAATAAATTTTATGCGCTGGCTTCCGCCGGTTTGGGAATCCTTAGTCTGTGCGGCGGGATTATTTCGCCAGCCTTCGGTTCGATCCTTGCCATTCTGGGAATCGTGCTGGGTATTTTTGGAAGAAGGTCCGAGAATAAAAGAAGCGCAACCGTGGGGATTTCGCTTTCCATCATCGGGTTATTGACGGCGATCATCTTTTCCCTGCTGTTGTATTTCGCAAAATATTAGGACGGACGGTAATTGGAAAACGCCGTTCTGGCGGGTCTCGATAAAGACCCTTCAGGGCGGTTTTTTGTTAATAGAGTGACAATCGGGGTGCTGTGATTTGCTATAGATCTTATTCGTCTTGTTCGTCTTCACCTGGTTGGATATCATCAAATGGCTTGAGCAATTCAAGGGCCTGTTCCAAATTTTCCTTTGGAACGAATATCTGCACACGGGCAAACGGCACGGCGTAGGCTGTGTGTGAGATCGATTCCTCCACGAGTTCCACGTCAATTCCTTCGGCCTCCAGGAAGCTTTCAATGATCTCAGCTTCCGCGCGGCTGTTCGCATCACCGATTTTTTCGTACTTCATCTCGTCCATTTTGTATGTTCTCCTATCTATAGTATAGGCCTATTTGCTGCATTTCTTTCCCCAATCTTGTCTTTTTCTTCACAGAACCTTTACAATGCGGAAGTATCCTTTGTGAGTAATAAGGAATAAATCTGAAACATCACTCAAAAGGAGTAAATGAAATGAAAAAGACAATTTTGATCGCAGCATTGGTAGTAGTGGCTCTTGGTGTACTTGGTGTCGGCGCGGTTTTCGCACAGGATCAGACCCCTCCGTTCGTTGGGCACGGCCCGATGATGCAGAACGGTACGAGCGGACCGATCCACACCTTTATGGTGACTGAGTTCGCGAAGAAGTTCAGCCTGAATGTGGACGATGTCAACACGCGGCTGACAGCTGGTGAGACCATGTACGACATTGCCCTTTCTGCCGGCGTGACCGCGGAAGAATTCCCCGCCCTTATGACCGAAGTCCGCGCGAATGCAGTGGATGCGGCTGTGAAAGCCAATGTCCTCACGCAGGAACAGGCCGACTGGATGAAGTCCCGTGGCGGCGGCATGATGAGCGGAGCGAATGGTGCTGGATATGACGGTGATTGCCCGATGCAGGACGGCGATACTCAACAGAACGGTCAAGGCTTCCGCGGCGGACCCGGTGGAAGGATGGGAAATGGCCAGGCTCGCGGTGGCGGGATGATGGGCGGCTGGGGTGCTCAGCAGACCAATCCGTAAGATTATCAGTGAAGTAAATAAAAAAAACTGACGACCACAAAGGTCGCCAGTTTTTTTATAGGAGATGCTACTTTGGCTTAGCATAATATTTTCGAATTTATATTTTTACCAACTTTCCCTTCTTCAAACCTTCCAACGTTCCAACTCCCGCCGCGAACATTGTGACCTCGATCTGCCTCATCGTTAACTTCATCATCTCAACTACATTCTCATTCGAGATCGCGGCGGCTTTGAGGAATGGTCCCGCCATGCCGCCGAGGGTCGCGCCGAGGGCGATACATTTGGCGATGTCGAGTCCGTCTTTGAGACCGCCGCTGGCGAATACCGTCATTTCGGGAACGGCTTTCCTGACATTTAAAATTGACTCGGCGGTGGGGATGCCCCAGCCGACAAATGTCCCCGCCAGTTGACGGGTGAATTCGTCAGGGGCGCGGTGCATTTCAACCTGCGACCAGCTTGTTCCGCCCGCGCCTGCCACGTCAATGGCGGATACTCCGCAATCGACGAGAAGTTTTGCTGTCCGCTCAGAGATGCCCCAGCCGACTTCTTTTGCAATGACTGGCACTTCTAACTTCTTACAGACTTCTTCGATCTTTTTTGCGAGGCCTGAAAAATTCACATCACCAGCGTCCTGCACAGCTTCCTGTACAGGATTGAGGTGCAGGATGAGCGCGTCCGCTTCGATCATGTCCACAGCGCGGCGGCATTGATCAATGCCGTAGCCGTAATTAAGTTGCACTGCGCCGAGATTGGCGAATAATAAAATATCAGGCGCAACTTTCCGCACTTGAAAAGTTTCGGCCTGCTCGGGGTGTTCGATCGCAGCACGCTGACTCCCAACTCCCATGGCGATGCCGCATTCCTGGGCTGCTTCAGCGAGGCGCATGTTAATTGTTTTTGCGGCATCCGTCCCGCCGGTCATGGAACTGATCAGGATGGGGGAATTTAATTTTTTCCCAAACAGGCTGAGGGTCGTATCGATGCATTCCAGATCGAGTTCTGGCAATGCTTCATGATTGAATCGATATTTTTCGAGTCCGCTGGACAACGCAGAGCGGACATCCTGTTCTAAGTTTATTTTAATGTGGTCAGCTTTTCGCTGGTCTATCGGCGCAACTTTTGTCATAAGGTAGTGTTCCTGAGTGTGAAGTCCTACGCTGGCTTGACACGGTTTATATAAGACCGATTACAATAAGCCAATCATAAATTTTAACTGGAGGTTGTCATGACAGATACATATACTGAACTTGTAAAGATCGTGAAGGATTTAACGGGCAAAGATGAGGCCAAGATCACACCCGAAGCCCGCTTCAAAGAGGACCTTGAGGCTGATTCGCTCGACCTTGTTGAGTTGATCATGGCTTTTGAAGATAAGTTCGGCGCCGAGATCTCTGACGAAGCCGCTCAAAAGATCACAACCGTTGGCGAAGCCGTCGCGTACATCGACTCGCACAAAAGCTAATCACGATTGAATTGATTATAACTGTAGAGCCGCCTGTAAGGGCGGCTCTATGTGTTTCTGATTAAATTTATCGTAGTAGGGGCGCAGCATGCTGCGCCCCTACTACGATTATGTTATTACAACAAAGTAGGAATTTCTTCCGGGTGTTTGGCAACCTTCACGCCCGCGGCTTCAAGCGCTCGGATCTTATCTGCGGCCGTGCCTGCTCCGCCTTCGATGATCGCGCCGGCATGTCCCATACGTTTGCCGGGAGGAGCGGTCTGACCAGCGATGAAGGCTGCGACAGGTTTGGTCATCTTTTCCGCGATGTATTGAGCGGCTTTTTCTTCTTCATTGCCGCCGATCTCGCCGATCATGATGACCTTCTCGGTCTTGGGATCATGTTCGAACATTTCAAGCACGTCGAGGAAGTTGGTGCCGTTGACCGGGTCGCCGCCGATACCGACGCAGGTGGTCGCGCCCATGCCGAGGTTCTTCATCGCATACAACACTTCATAGGTGAGTGTACCGGAACGCGAAACCACGCCCACGTTGCCTGAAATGGCAATGTCGCCGGGGATGATGCCGACCTTGGCTTCACCGGGGGTCAACAGACCCGGGCAGTTCGGCCCGATCAGGCGTACTTTCTTCTGGTCTAAGTAATTACGCACGCGCATCATATCCTGCACCGCCACACCTTCGGTGATGCAGATGATAAGTGGAACGCCTGCATCCGCGGCTTCGAACATCGCGTCGGGCGCAAAACGGGCGGGGACAAAGATGATGGTCGCGTTCGCGTCGGTGGCTTCTCTGGCGGTCTTGACCGAGTCGAAGACTGGCAATTTCCCGTCCAGTACCCATTCGCCGCCTTTACCAGGGGTTACGCCGCCGACAACGTTCGTGCCATAAGCGACCATTTGGGTGGTGTGGAATAAGCCTTCGTTGCCTGTAATACCTTGCACTATCAGGCGTGTGTTTTTATCTACTAGGATGCTCATGGAATTAATTCCCTTGTCTCGCGGCTTCAACAGCTTTCTTGGCCGCATCTGCCAATGTTTCGGCGGTGATCATATTCGCGTTTTGCAGCAGTCTGCGTCCCTCTTCGGCATTCGTGCCGACCAGACGTACCACCATCGGAACTTTCGGTTTCACTTCATCCATGGCGGTCAGGATGCCGCGTGCGACTTCGTCGCAGCGGGTAATGCCGCCGAAGATGTTGAACAATACGGCCTTTACATTTTGATCGGACAGGATGATGCGCATGGCCGCCGCTACTTTTTCTGCGGGGGCGCCGCCGCCCACATCGAGGAAGTTGGCTGGTTCGCCGCCGAATAGTTTGATCACGTCCATACTGGTCATGGCCAGACCTGCGCCGTTAACCATGCATCCAATGTTGCCATCCAGTTTGATGAAGGACAGGCCGTACTTGCGCGCTTCGATCTCGGCTGGCGCATCTTCGTCCGTGTCGCGCATCTCGTTCAATTCGGGATGGCGGAAGAGGGCGCTGTCGTCGATCATCATCTTGCCATCCAGCGCGACCAGTTTCTTGTCTTTTGTAATGACCAGCGGATTGATCTCGGCCAGGCTCGCGTCTGTGGCTTTGTAGACTTCCCATAAGCCCATGGCGATCTTGACGAAATCCTTCCAGTAGTCACGCGGGAGATCCATTGCCACCGCCACATCACGCGCCTGGTATTCGCGCAGACCGAGCAACGGGTCAATATGACTCTTGATGATCTTCTCCGGTGTCTTCGCGGCGACTTCTTCAATATCAATGCCGCCCGCGGCGGATGCGATCATGACCGGCTTGCGGGCTGCGCGGTCGGTGGTGATCGCAAAGTAGATCTCCTGGTCAATGGCGGAGGCTTCGTCTACAAGCACTTTACGCACCGGTAGACCTTTGATCTCCATGCCCAGGATCTGAGTGGCCAGTTGTTCTGCTTCGGCGGCGTCTTTGGCGAGTTTTACCCCGCCCGCCTTGCCGCGCCCGCCTACAAGAACCTGCGCCTTAATCACAACGCGGCCACCAAGCTCTTCAGCAACTTGTCTTGCTTCGTGAGCGGTAGCCGCAACCCTTCCCTTTGGAATCGGGATGCCGTACTTTGAAAAAATTGTTTTGGATTGGTATTCGTGGAGTTTCATTATGCTCCCTCGGAGGAATTTTTATATAGCGTGGCAATTATACCACCCAAAAAAACCTCCGAGTTCTAAAAACTAGGAGGTTTTTTCATACACTATGGAAGTGTAAATCTCATGACGCGGTTATATAAGCCGTCAGTGACCCATATTTTTCCATCAGGATCCGCCGCAATTCCAGAGGCAAGACCAAAGCTGGTGTTTGAATCCCCGAAGTCGCCCCAGGTGCGGATGAGTACGCCGTCGTTATCGAATTCCATCACGCGGTATCCATCTGGGTCTGTAATGAATACATGCAGGTTATCATCCACTGCAATGAACGGTTTGTTTTCCAACGACTGCCCGAACCAGCCGTACACATCCCACTGCTTGCCGGGAACAAATGACAAGCCGCTCTCAGATTCGATCGGGATGAAAGTTTGGATGCGCTGATTCCATGTGTCAGCCACATAGACAGTTCCTTCTTTATCAACGGCGATCCCCACCGGTTCGTCGAATTGACCGGGATCAAAGCCTGCGCTGCCAAACTGGGTGATGAAGATCCCGTTCGCATCAAACACAACGATGCGCTTGTTCCCGGTATCCGAGACATAGATGCGCCCTTCGGCATCCACCGCCAGTCCGCGCGGACCGTAGAATGATTCGGGAGTTTCACCCTGCCCGAAAATCCCCCATTCCAAAATATATTTTCCGTTCGCGGTGAACTTTTGCACGCGATGATTCCATGTGTCGGTAACATACACGGAACCATCTGGACCGACCGCAATGCCCCATGGTTCGTTGAATGTTCCCTGCCCAACGGGTATGGATACTCCGTCAGCGAACGTGCCCCATTGACTTATGATATTTCCTTCGAGGTTAAGATGCAGAACGCGGTGATTGCGCGAGTCGGCGACATACACACTTCCATCTTTTGCAAAAGCGAGTGAGCGCGGCGCATTTAATGGGATTTGATTTTCCAGCGCGACGTTCAAGATAAGGTCTGCTGAAAGCGGAACATATTTGCCTTCGGTTGGATCCACTACATCCGCCACGGCTGCGGGCGCGACTCCATAGTTCCATATCTGTGACGCGACATCCTGACGAACGTAGAACCGCATTTTGTCGGCAGGATTCCAGGTTGTTAAGGTCAGGTCTGTTCGGCCTTTGGCTTGCGCGTACGCCGTGTAATCACGGTCAAACCAGATATCAATAAGTCCCGCGCGTATGGCTGGGTTGGTAAAGCCTTCACAGAACAGGGTGTAATCTTTTGACTTTCTTAATTTCAGGAAACTTAAGGCACCTTTGCAGGCATAATCTTCCGGGAAGGGTTGGGCCGCGTCGCGGTCATAGACAAGGGTGAAGTAGTCCTGCATCGGCCACCACATGCGGATGTAATCCATGCGGATATAACCCGGGCCGATGGCTGGCTCGATCTTGTCGAAATTCTTTTCATCCACGATGATGACCACTGAATCGCGCAGTGAGCGTGTTGGCTGGTCGAAGGAGCGTTGATTGGTGAAATCGCGCAGATACCAGACGAAGGGCCATGAGACGCCTGTGTCTGGCGCGCTGGCGTCGTACGCGAGGGCTACTCCCATGCCGCCTGTTGTGCGCTGGGAAATTTCCTCTGCTTGTTTGGTTACTTCTTTAATGCCGGTCGCGCCATGTGCATAGACAAGGAATTCGGTGGCTTGATCATAGGTGATATAAGAAGCGCGGAACGCGGCACGCGCAGTTAGCACGGCCAGCAGTGTAAATACTACAAGAATGAAAACATTTCTGATCTCACGCAGGGTCCATTCCCTAAATAAATAGGTGACTCCGGCCGCGCTTAAGATGGTCACGATCATCGGCAGTAGAAACGCGCTGGTTGCTTGCAGTTGCGCCAGATCTTTTCCCTGGAATGGGGGGGTGGGTCCGTTCAAGGCGAACAGCATGCCTGTCAAACTGATGACAAAAATCATTAACGCCGCAATGGTTAGCGGGACGTGCTGTTCTTTTAATTTCACCCAATCGGTTGTATCTATGATTCGTCCCAATGCCCAGCCTGTGATCAGGATCATGGGTAATGCCATGTGATAGGTCAACCAGGGCATTCTCTCGCCTGCGAAGGAGAATGCGGCAATGCTGATGAAACTCCACCACACAAGCAGACCGAAGGTATTCGGGAAATTCTTTTCTTCTGAAACTGCGTTATCTGTTTCTTCAACTATTTCAATTGTTGAATTTGGCTCAACCTCAAGCAGGGAAATGACTTCGTCTGTGTTGACAATGTCTTCCTCAATTATTGGCTCAGGTTTTGGTTTTCGCCTAAGTCCGACAAAAATTGCGAGGAACAAACCGAGCGCGGGTAAAAACTCATAGATGGGAATCTGCACCAGAATATAGTAATACCAGGGCTGGCTTCCGCGCGCCACATCTTGCTGCACGATCCAATAACCGAGCGAGCCGATCGTGCCTGTGAAGAAACCGTCGCTGTTGGTGAATACGGTCGTGTAGAGAATGGTGTAGGGGATCCAAAAGATCAGCGCGGTCTTCCAGAATTTTTCCCTGTTCCAGATCAGACCGACCACGATGGAGATGGCGAACATCAACAGCAGGAAACCGCCGATGACAAGAATTCCACGCACGTTGCCAGCCAATGCCTGTACTTCGGGCGCGCTGGTTGGGATGCTGACGTTCAGTGTTTTTTCCATCCACTTAATTGGGAAAGGGGAGAGCATCGGCAGGACGATCGTCCCCAACACCATCAGCATTTCAAACGATCGGTCGTTGCGGATGCGTTCCCATGTGTAGCCGCGGATGAGGAACACTGCCGCGAAAATGAGCGCGACGGCGGCTGCCAGGGCGAGGAGCATGATCGGAGCAACAGAATCAGTTTCAGATGGGGCAAGAAGCGATGCTGCCGCGTCGGGATTGCTTGGAATGGCGGTCGTGTTCGGATTGAGAGTCGCGGCGTCGCGTGTGTAAAGATAATATCCAGCCGCCGCGCCCGCAAGCAGGACTGTGACGCCCAGTGCAATGATAAAGGAGCGGTATTCTTTTTCCGCGTCTTTCCACGGGCGGCGGGTGACCTGCGCGATGAAGTAGACCGCAAGGAAGATCAGAGCTTCGGCTGTGTAAATAAAGGAAGTTTCTTTGGTCGTGTAGTGCAGGACAACCGCGCCTGCGAGCAGGTAGAGATATTTTTTACCGCCCACTTCCAGGTGGCGGAGCATGGCGTACAGCATCACAATGCCTGAAAAGCCGACAAATGATTCGTTGCGGACGTAGCGCCCGTAATACAACATATACGGAGAGATCACCAAGAGTAGACCCGCGATGAGCGCGCCCCATTTGCCCAGATAGCGGCGCCAGTACCAAACCATCACCACGGTGGCGATGCTGAACATAACAGCAGGAATTCGCGAGGTCAGATCGCTGACGCCGAACAGGAAGTAGGTCAGCGCCACGATGTGGAACTGGAACGGGCCGTGCATCATGGGCGAGTGTTCGTAGCCTTGTCCGCGATAGAGCAGCCAGGAGAAATAGGTATGCAGGCTTTCGTCGTGACTCATGACGCGCGCTTCAAGGTTGTAAAAGCGCGTGATGACCGCAAGCAGGATGACGCCGATGAAGATCACGATCTCATTTGTGACCGCTGGCAGGGATGGGTGGATGGGGCGTTCGAGCCAGTTTTGTTTTTGTTCCATTGAATTCACCATAATTTCGTAAAGTTTTAGTTACTATACTTTAGCAAAGTTTTTCTGACAAGAAATGATAGACGAAAAAGTTTAA
>NZ_JADJSO010000038.1:0-67035 GCF_016711665.1 Candidatus Villigracilis saccharophilus | reverse complement strand
GCGAACCGTCCAATGCCGTGATCAATATGGACGACATAATCACCGACCAGCAAATCCGCGTAGAGCGATTCAGGTGTATCCGCTGTGGGACGCTGACGAGTCCGCGACTGCGGGCGCTCCCAACCAAAGACTTCTGAATCCGTGATCAGATGTGTGGCGGGAGTCGTGTTTAGCGTAAAGCCTTCCGAAAGCGAGGCTTCGACAAACTTAAAGTTTTCAAAATTCGTATCGGGATAATGCTCAAGCCACAATTCACGCAAGCGGGAAAACTGACGCGAGACTATAAAAACCTGCTCCCCAGTTTCCAAGAGCGGAACGAGATAATCAATAAAGGGCTTGAGCCTGCCGCCAAATCTTTCATCATGACCAAACTGGGAAGCCAGGTCAAAATGATCATCGGCCTGCGCGATGGTTGGATGCCCCAACTCAAGCGAGGAAAAATCGCTCAGATCGTCATGTAGTTCAGACCACGGAAAATACGGGATCGGAAAATTTCCAGAAAGCGTGCCTTCGGTAATACTCTCCTGCCGAAGTTTGACCGCCTGCTCCTCGACCTCATTCGCCATCGCCTCGACGAGACTAAGATCATCCACAAGCATCAATGCTTTTGAAGGCAGATAATCCAGCAACGAGGACGGCATTGAATGCAGCAGCGGAATATGGAATTCAGAAAGTTGGATCTGCGCGTCGAAAGTATCCGCTAAAAATTCACGCGCGGGCGTGACAAGAATGGATTCAAGTTTTTCAACTGTGCGCTGTGTGGCAGGGTCAAATTGGCGGATGGTTTCGATCTCATCGCCAAAGAAATCAAGACGCACGGGATTGGGTTCGGTCGCGGGCCAAACATCCAATAGACCGCCGCGATGTGAGAATTGACCCTGCTCGAGGACCGTGTTGACTCGCTGGTAGCCGATCCTCGCCCACTCACGGATCAATCCATCGGGTTGGATGGTCTGGTTGATGGTCAGTTTTTTACAGGCTTTGAGAAAATCCCGCCGCGGTAATGTGCGCGTCATCAACGAGCGCGCAGAGGTGACAATGATCGGCGGGACTGCGGGTTTCTTCGCGAACGGCAAATGATACGCAGACAACGCGGTCAATACCTGTAAGCGGTCACGACGGGTTGAGATTCCCCAGGCCGCATCTTCATAAAATAGCGGATTTGGTTCCGCGAATAAATAGCGCGGCGAATCCACCCAAAAGCCAAGCTCATCAAATAATGACATGGCATGGTCGGCGCGGTCCGTGATGAGCACAATGGGGAGATCTAGATCACCATGCAGAGCTGCAAGAATTGGCAGGCGCGCAGAACGCGGCAAGCCAAGCCCGGCAATGGCTTTGCCCGCCCTGGCTTGGACCAGCAGCTGCTGATATTGATCTAGTTCACGAATATTTTTGAGGAGAAGTTCCATTACCAGTTACGATTCTTTTATATCGCCGTTATATTTATTCATGGCAGCATTCAGCCCCTTGATCACAAATTCAAGCGCGGCTTCCGCAGCACGGTCTAAGATCTCAGGCAGGAGTTTTAGGTCATCCCTGGAGAATTCCTGCAAAACATAATCTTTGGGATCCATCCTGCCCGGCGGACGTCCGATCCCCAAACGCAAACGCGGAAATTCCTTCGTCCCAAGCTGCTCAATAGTGGATGCCATGCCGCGCTGTCCACCAGGACCGCCCGCGGGACGGATGCGAAGCGTGCCGAAGGGCAGGTCAAGATCATCATGCGCAACGAGCAGATTTTCCGGCGGCAATTTATAGAAGTGCAAGAGTCCCTGCACCGATTGACCCGAAAGATTCATGTACGTCTGCGGTTTGGCGAGGATCACCTTGCGCTCTTCATACAGCGCGGACATGACGATCGCCTTGGACTGCAATTTCATTCCGCGCGCGTTCAAGGCCACTGCAACACGGTCAATGAACATGAAGCCGATGTTATGGCGGGTGTCTTTGTATTCGCGGCCGGGGTTGCCAAAGCCGACAAGGAGAAAGGTATCAGTCATGAATATTAATTCCTGCGTAAACGAAGTAACAAGGAAAAGAGCACGAACAGGACTAATGCGATCAAAGCGCCGCGCCCGAAAGTGATGTAAAGCGCGGATACGGTCAAAGAGGCGGGATTTGTCGGCAAGGGAATCGGCGAAGGGAATTTCAGCGTAGTGACTTCAGCCAAGCGCGTTGGTGTTGACGTTGGGATCAATATATCAGGGTCAGTGTCAATGTTGCTGTGGCGGTGGGAGTTTCGGTCGGGAGCGGTACATCATTACGGAGTTTCAAGTCTTGAATCAGAATATCCTGCGAAGCGCCATCTTGAAAATAGACTCTCAAACGCAAAGTGTAATCACCGTCTGTCAGCAAAGTGGTATCCCACACGGCAATGGCGGCATCCTTCACGGGCTGGGAAACTGTCTGAAGGACGAACCACGCCAAGTTTGGGCGGCGTCTGAAGCGCTATACGCGAATGCCAATTCAGCAGATGAAAAATTGATCACATCCAAATTTCCCATGATCTGCACCTGTCCGCGCAAAGTCTGCCCTGTTTGAGGTGTAAGGATCGAAGGTTCCGCCGTTTGAGCGAAGAAAATCAGGGAAAAAGCAAGCAAATAATGGAACATGACAATCGGTAAGTTTAACATGAAGGAGGGGCAGGGTCAAATCGCAAATCTTTTTCATGAAAACAAGCGTGCAATTCTCGAATAATAATTTTTCTGGTAAACTCAGGCAGTTGATCGACCCTCAGGAGACCGCTTTATGACAAAATCCCGCTCTGACCAAATGGTGGAACGCCTTCGCAATATGCAGGCGTCTGCCCCAGACATTGAAGCCTCTGCCATCGTCTCTGTGGACGGTTTGATCATGGCGTCTGCGTTGCAGCAGGGCGTGGAAGAAGACCGCGTTTCAGCAATGTCTGCGGCCATGCTCAGCCTTGGCGAGCGATCTCCGGTGAATTGGGACGCGGAGTCCTTGAGCAGGTTTATATCAAGGGCGATAACGGTTTTATTGTGCTGACGGCCATCGGTGAAGAAGCCGTTTTGACCGCCATGGCGCGCAAGGAAGCCAAGCTCGGTATGATCTTCCTCGAAATGCGCCGCGCCGCTGAAGACCTATTGAAGCTGGTCGGATGAACAAAAGGAAATTTTCGACCCTGAAAAACTGACAACCCCAAATGGGGAGGGCTTAAACGCCCTCCCCATTCTCTTTTGTTAAATATATGTCATTGCGAGGGCGACAGCCCGAAGCAATCCTGTCGCAGAAAATCGAGATCGCTTCATCGCAATGACATAAATCTTATGGGAGATGACTTATGACAACAAAATATTTATTTTTCACAGGCGGAGTGGTTTCATCGGTTGGTAAAGGCGTGACCGCCGCCGCAATGGGACTGCTCCTCAAGGAACGCGGATTCAACGTGGCGGTACAAAAGCTGGACCCATATATCAATGTTGATCCAGGCACGATGTCGCCCTATCAACACGGCGAAGTGTACGTGCTGGATGATGGCGCAGAAACCGATCTTGACCTCGGTCATTATGAACGGTTCATTGACAACCGCCTGACCCGCGTCAGCAACTTCACCACGGGACAGGTGTATGCCGAGACCATCGCCAAGGAACGCCGCGGAGATTATCTGGGCGGGACCATTCAGGTCATTCCACACATCACCAACGAGATCAAGCGCCGCATCGGTCTGGTATCCAAAGAGACAGGCGCAGAGATCGTCATTCTTGAAGTCGGCGGGACGGTCGGGGATATTGAGTCACAGCCTTTTCTGGAAGCCTTGCGCCAACTCCGCAATGAAGTGGGGCGCGAGAACTGCTTGTTCGTACATGTCACCTGGCTGCCCACCATCGGCGCAACGGGTGAAATTAAGACAAAGCCAACCCAGCATTCGGTGGCGGCGCTGCGCTCGATCGGCATCTCGCCGAACATCATCATCGCGCGCGCAGATCAGGATGTGGAAAAAAATCTCTGCGAGAAGATCGCCCTCTTCTGCGGAAAGATTCTGTCATCCCAATGAAAACCGCGGATGTACTTTACGAAGTTCCCCTGCTGCTCGAGAAAATGGGCGTCGGCGAACTGGTGCTAACCAAACTTGGCTTGCAGGCAAAGCGCCAGCCAAACATGAAGCCGTGGGAAAAACTCGTGGCGGATGTGCGCAAGCCAAAGCCTTCGGTCAAGGTTGCGCTGGTTGGCAAATATGTTGAATTACAGGATGCGTATATGTCCGTGCGTGAAGCGCTCAAACATGCCGCGCTTGCGAATGAAGTTGAAGTTGAGATCAGCTGGGTACATTCCGCGGATCTGGAAAAAGATAAAGGCTGGGAAGTTGTCAAGGAAGCGGATGCCGTGCTTGTGCCCGGTGGTTTCGGCTCACGCGGTATTGAAGGAAAAATCTTGGCGGCTCGCTACGCGCGCGAGAATAAAGTTCCCTATCTTGGCTTATGTTTAGGTATGCAGGTGATGTGCATTGACTTTGCCCGCCACGTGCTTGATCTTGAAGAGGCGAATTCTTCAGAATTCGATCGGGGCACGGAACACCCTGTGATTGACCTGATGATCGATCAGCGTTCGATCACCGACATGGGCGGGACGATGCGCCTCGGACTGTACCCGTGCCTGCTCCAACAGGGGACGAAGGCTGCGGACGCCTATGCACTCTCTCAAGTGGACGAGCGGCATCGTCACCGCTTTGAGTTTAACAACTCCTACCGCGCCGAATTCGAGAAGAACGGCATGGTCTTCTCGGGCGTATCACCAGACGGTAGATTGGTCGAGATCGTTGAACTGGCAGATCATCCCTACATGGTCGCGAGTCAATTCCACCCTGAATTCTTATCGCGCCCAATGAAGCCGCATCCCTTGTTCGTGGGATTATTGAAGGAACGGCGGAAGAAAGAAGGGGTGACGAGGAAAGTAGACATCATCCCGAAAAAGGCTCGGCTGAATCCGACCTCCGAGGTTTGGAAACCAAGACGATTTCCTAAACCTTCGGGACGATGATATAAATTTTTAGTAAATTTCCGCCACGCCTACATTTTTATCCCCAAATTTTCGGCGCGTACTTTGAGCGCTTTGATCAAACTGGAATATACGCGATCCTTGTGCGCGTCATCGCCGAAATAATCCACATACTGGTAGGGCTGTAAACGCTCCGGCACTTCGCAAACATCCAGGCGAATGGGAATGATGAAGATCGTGCCGTCTGGTTTTTCGGCGGCGGCATCCAAGGCGAGTTTCAACTCCTTGTGAAAAAAGCCCTCCGTCCGAATTGCGATCGAGGATAGAAAGACAATGACCGCGTGAGAGTTGTGCACGGCTTCCGTCACACTGCCTTCCCACATTTGGCCAGGCAGGATATCCTCTTCGTCGAACCACGGGTCCACCCAGGTTTCCGTCCGCAAGCGCTCACGAAACTCACGCACGCCGCTGGAATTTTCCTTGGCGTAACAAAGGAACGGGATCAACTTGGCTCCCATCAATTCGTTCGCGGCAACGGTTTGCGGCAGACTCTCTGCTGATCCTTCGCTTTTGCGGGCAGGCAGTGATGTAGTCAAGCTTGAATTATCGCCAATGATGATATTCGAATTATTCATATCACCGTTGATGATAATGCTTCTGTCGTCTGCCGTATGTTTATTCGTATCTTCGTTTTCGCGAGACATTTTGGTTTACCACTCCCAGCTTGAAATATTCATGATTATACAGCAGTGTTCAAACTCACCTGTTTACGAACAGTTCACAATTCCCGAATAAAATGCGATTATACTTGTTGAGTAACATTGTCATTGTTAAGGCGCTTTTCCCAAAACAATAATCATTACAAATCAATATGATCAGGAGTAAAAAAATGGATACAACGATCGAAAGTATTTCCGCGCTTGAAATTCTCGATTCACGCGGCAACCCCACCGTGGAAGTGGAAGTGGTATTAATGGACGGCGCCTGGGGACGCGCCGCGGTTCCCTCAGGCGCATCCACCGGCATTCATGAAGCCCTCGAAATGCGTGACGGCGACAAGAAACGCTATCTCGGCAAGGGCGTTGCAAAAGCCGTTGCCAATGTGAACGGGATCATCTCAGACTCACTCTTCGGCTGGGACGCATCCGAGCAAAAGGATATTGACGCCGAACTGCTCACCCTGGACGGCACCAAGAATAAATCCAAGCTCGGCGCGAATGCGATCCTGGGCGTCAGCCTCGCGGTTGCCAAGGCTGCGGCAAATTCATTTGGAATGCCCCTCTATCGCTATCTCGGCGGCGTGTATGCCCATGTCCTGCCCGTCCCGATGATGAACATCATGAACGGCGGTGCGCACACGAACTGGCAGAGCACCGACATGCAGGAATTCATGGTCATGCCTTTCGGCGCTCCGTCCTTTTCGGAAGGTGTCCGCTGGGGTGCGGAAATTTATCATGCGCTCAAATCCGTTTTGAAGGAAAAAGGCTACGGCACACTCGTCGGTGACGAAGGCGGATATGCCCCTGCGCTTAAAGCCAACAACGAAGCTGTTGAACTGATCCTCGAAGCGATCAAGAAGGCTGGCTTCAAAGCGGGCCGCGGCAAGGATGTCGCGATCGCGCTCGATCCCGCCGCCTCCGAACTGTATGACGAGAAGACCAAAAAATATAACCTGCGCAAGGAAGGCCGTCAGCTGACCGGCGAAGAGATGGTTGAGTTCTGGGCCAAGTGGGTCAAGGACTATCCCATCGTTTCGATCGAAGATGGTCTCGCGCAAAACGACTGGGCTTCCTGGAGCCTGATGACGGAAAAATTGGGCGACAAACTCCAGATCGTCGGCGATGACCTGCTGGTCACAAACCCGGAACGCGTGCGCAAGGGCATCAAGGAAAAAGCCGCGAACGCCTTGCTCGTGAAAGTGAATCAGATCGGCACGTTGACAGAAACCATCGAAGCCGTTGACCTGTGTCAACGCGCAGGCTGGCGCGCGGTCACCTCTCACCGTTCAGGCGAGACCGAAGACGCCACCATTGCCGATATCGCAGTGGCCCTCAACACAGGTCAGATCAAGACCGGTGCCCCGGCCCGTTCAGACCGCGTGGCGAAATACAATCAGCTCCTGCGGATCGAAGCGGAGTTGGGCGATGCCGCAACATACGCAGGCTGGGACGCGTTGAGAAGTTAGCAATCAAAACTCCGATGGGGAAAATCTCCATCGGAGTTTTATATTCTCGGGAGGAATTATGTCAAATAAAAAAGATGCGGAAAGATATTTAACCAACAGGCAGAAGGAAATTGACGGGGCGGCTTTATATCTCGCGCTGGCAGAATCAGAAAAGCAGCCGCAACTGGCGGAAGTCTACAAGAAACTCGCAGCCAGCGAAGAAAAACACGCGGCCGGGTGGGAGAAAAAACTAAGCGCGTTGGATGTTAAATTTCCCGCACGAAGACCCAGCCAACGCGCGCGGATCCTGATCTGGCTCGCAAAACGCTTCGGCCCGCAATTCGTTCTTCCGACCATCGCTGGCAATGAAAAAGCGGACAGCAACGCCTACGACGGTCAGCCAGAGTCAGAAGCGCATGAATTTTCACGCGATGAAAAATCTCACGCGCGTATGTTATCCATGGCTTCCAATGCTTCGGGCGGATTGCCCGGTGGCAGCGTCGCACAAATGGAAGGACGTCATCGCGGCGGCGGAGGCAATGCCTTGCGCGCGGCTGTGCTGGGAGCCAACGATGGATTGGTTTCGATATTAAGTCTGGTGATGGGCGTAGCAGGCGCGACCAACGACAACGGCGCGGTCTTGATCGCAGGGATGGCTGGTCTGCTGGCCGGAGCAGGGTCAATGGCTTTGGGAGAGTGGCTCTCGGTGCAAAGCTCGCGCGAGTTATACGAGAATCAGATCAAGATCGAAGCGGAAGAGATCGCCAATAGTCCCGAAGAAGAACAGGAAGAACTTGCGTTGATCTATCAATCCAAGGGATTGCCCGAAGACCGCGCGCGTGAACTGGCCGCGCACATGATGGCTGACAAAGACAGCATTTTAGATACGCTTGCGCGCGAAGAACTTGGCATCGACCCGGAAGAATTGGGCGGCTCGGCTTATGAAGCCGCGTTCACCTCATTCTTCTTATTTGCCGTCGGCGCTGTCTTCCCCATCTTCCCATTCTTCTTTTGGAGCGGGAGTTTTGCCATCTACATGAGCATGGCCATCAGCGGCATCGGTCTCTTCATCATTGGCGCAGCCATTACGTTGATGACCGGCCGCGGCATTTTATTTTCAGGAACAAGACAAGTACTGGTCGGGTTGATCGCGGCCGCATTAACCTACGGCATCGGGAGGTTGATCGGGGTGTCCCTGGCATAACATAGCCAAAGAATTTTCCAGGCGGGGAAGTTTCGGTATCTAAAAAATATCCCAAGATATATGAACCAATCAGCCTCTTTCAAAAAGAAAGAGGCTGATTGGTTTGTGTGACTTCCAGCAAAAGCAGGATTCCTCTTAATAGATCGGCAGATCCGTATCCACTGATCTGGCCCAGGCATTGATCCCGCCGCGCAGGTTTTTCACTTTTTTAAATCCAGCGCTCACCAGCAATTCAAGCGCGCGGGTTGAGCGGGTTCCACCCTTGCAAAAGACAACCATCTCTCGCGCGCTATCCAGTTCCGAGAGATGAGCCGCGAGACTGCCAAGCGGAATGTTGAGCGCATTATTCAGCTTTGAAATTTCCAACTCGTGCGGTTCGCGCACATCCAACAAAATTGGCGCATTGGGTCGGGCAAGCAGATCGGCAAGTTCCGGCGCGTCAATGTCCCAGCCTGCGCCTGCCGAACCTTCATCGTGGCCGCGCCCTGGCACGCCGCAAAATTCTTCATAGTCGATCAATTCTTTAATATCCGCGTTGGGTCCACAGACACGGCACTTTGGATTCTTTTTTAGTGTCACGAAATCAAAGGACATATCCAGCGCGTTATAGAGCAATAGTTTTCCAGTGAGCGGTGAACCGATCCCCAACAAAATCTTGAGCGCCTCGGTGGCCTGGATCGTTCCAATGGTGCCGGGCAAAACTCCAAGCACGCCGCCCTCCGCACAGGATGGGACAAGCCCGGGCGGAGGCGGTTCGGGAAAGAGACAACGATAGCACGGACCGTTGCGCGCATCAAAAACACTGGCCTGCCCATCGAATCGGAAGATGGAGCCATAGACATTCGGCTTGCCGAGAAAAACGCAGACATCATTTGTCAGGTAACGGGTCGCAAAATTATCAGTACCATCGATCAGGATGTCAAACTGAGCCGCGATCCGCATCGCATTTTCAGATGTGAACGGCTCATTGTATACATCGATTTGAATATCAGGATTGAGATCTCGCAAACGCGCCCGCGCGCTCTCAACCTTAAGCTGGCCAATGGTCGCTGTGCCGTGAATAACCTGACGCTGCAGGTTACTCGAATCAACCACATCGAAATCGACCAGACCGATGCGGCCAATTCCCGCCGCCGCCAGATACAGGGCAACCGGCGAGCCAAGTCCGCCGGTGCCAACGATCAGCGCAGACGCAGCCTTGAGCTTTTTCTGTCCCTCCAGTCCGACCTCTGGAATGAGCAGGTGACGTGAATAGCGCAAAATCTCTTCGTGTGAAAGTTCTGTGGACATGGTTATACTCCGCCGAGGATACCAGCAATGAGAATGGTGGTCATAAAATCCTTCTCTTAAAAGGTATTTGAGCAAATATCAAGTCTTATGATTCCGATTTATGCCTATATCACATATATTACCGCAGAAAGTAAGTGCGCTCAGGATGAAATAAGGCGGTCATTTTCGAAACTTACTTATCTTATAAATAATCCCCAATACATTTGCCAGCATCAATCTCCACCGCAAACGCGACCATATATGAACCGCGCCATGCGCCTCTACGCGAGTTAACGGTAAAGGTGCAAATAAGCTGCGCGAATAAATCTCAGTTAATTGATCGATCTCATGCTGAGACAGCATAAACCATTTTCGAAATCGAGATGAAGCCGCGACGAGAGACAGACTCTGAACAAGGCTGGAGGCGAACGAATGAGCTGTCTGATCTTTTGAAGCAGATCCTGTAATTGGCCGCGCAAGGCGGCGCAGACGTTTATATACTATTTGGATCGTTCGTAAGGGATCAGCACGAACAAGATACAATGAGTCAAATCCCATCCATAACAAAAGACAGGAAAAAATCAAGGGGAAGAAAAGCCATGTATTTTTTAGAGCACCCTCCAAGAAATGCATAGATCTTTGCATAAAATCAGGTTTCAATACCAATGGTTCCTGCGCTGATGCCGTTGGGGTATTTATTTCTTCATACAAGATCACATTCTGGCTGGCGGTAGGTTCAAACTCAACCCAGCCGATATTTGCAAAATAGATCTCAACCCATGAGTGGGCATAATTTTCAGTAACGATATATTGAGCGCGCTCGAGATCATAAGAACCATTTGCATAACCGACAACCAAACGCGCGGGTAAGCCCGCGGCGCGCGCAAGCACAACCATCGAGGTGGCATAGTAATCACAATAGCCCTGTTTGAGATCAAAGAGAAAATAATCAGTCACATCGCGGCCCACGGGCGGAGTGGAAACATCCAGTGTATAGGGGAATTCGCGCAAATAATTTTGGATGGCAAGCGCACGGTCGTATGGATTCGGCTCGGAGGCGGTCAGATCGCGCGCCAATGCCAATACTCGCTCGGGCATCGAATCAGGCAGCGCTAAAAACTGATCCCGTACCCAATCAGGATACACACTGGATGATTCACGCAATTCCAGCGCACTGATATTTTTCAGAATGGACTGAGCCTGGTACGACTCGACAGATGCGAGCGCGGCAAATAGATCGCCTTCAAGCGATGACCCGTAAGTCCAGGCGGCTTTAAACGGAACATCCACGCTGACAAGTCTGCCTGTCCAATACAATCTATCATTTTCAGCGCTGTGAAATGTCACTTCTGTCTGGAGGATATGATCATCAGGGTTTGACGCTTCGATCAAGACCTGGTCGGCAGGAATATCCTGGGTCAATATGGAGGGATTTGTCCAACCTGAACTTGTGTAAATGGAATATGTCAATGTGCGCCAATAATGACGGGGAATCGTCGGGCGGGCGTTTTGTGGCATGGGGGACAGTTCCCCTGTGGAAATAGTCATCACGAGTTGTGTAGATAATTCAGGTCCAGCGCTCAACAAAAAAGAACGAGGCAGTCCTTTTCCCAACCCAATCCGGGTGGCATTATTTTTTACAGGTTCAAGCCCCAGCGCTTCCGCCCGTAATTCGTTTCCCCCAGCGCTTTTTTCGCGAAGATCATCCATGATATCTTTGATGGAAAAAGTAGAAGCAATAAAAGAGGCGGCTACCAATCCCAGTGTAAGCACGCCAACCCAAACCAACGTGTCGAAACTTGTGCTTTCCGCATAATCGGTATGTGAGGTATTCCAGCGGACTTGTAAATTTTTATAATTGGTCAACCCGAACAGGAACAATAGCAAAGCAAGGTGAAGCCACAAGATCGTATTCCCGCCGCCGGTATAATCGAGAACAAGAACAAACAGAACCGTGGAAGGAAGCATACCCGCCAAAAATCTTTTATTCCGAAAAATTTGCCAGCCGGCCCAAACCGCGATCAGCCAGAGAAGCATGCTCCAGATCAATGTTCGGACAACCGGATCCTCGATTTGTATCCCATTAATAAAGCTGGTCAACCACAATGAGAATCGTCCGCTCAAGGAAAATATTTTTTGCAAAAATTCATCCCTCGATGAAAGAAAAGCGACCATATCAATTGGGGTTTTGTAAAGCAATCGCTGCAAGAGTGCGAAAATAAAAAATAACGACTGTTTGATAAATTCAAATAACGAATCCCCCACTCGACCAATACGAATATACAAAACCAACGGCCCGAGGATCAATAAAGCGAATCCCGAAAATAGCGTTCGCACATTCCAGGCTGTAAGCTGCCACGTCAGGAATACGCCAATAAGAGTAAGCGGTAATAGAAGACTGATACCGCATCGCGGACAATTCCCCTTAATCCAATTGGCAAACACGCCAAAGCCAGCAGCGAGAGCAGGAGGATCAATTCATGAATTTGGAAAAGGCGTTTGAAGATGGCTCGTAATATCATCCAAGCCTCTTCCATGTCAGGTCGCCGGGCGGGCGCACGGGAACCGCCCGGCCTGACGGCGTAATGCGCCATTCCCACTGTCCTCTCCAGCCAGGATGAGCATCAGGTTGTTGAAGGAGACCGCGGTTTAAAATGAAACAGGAAATTCCCATTTCGGAGAGCAGGCTGGCTAGTGAGTCGGCGCTCTGAGGGGCGTCAAATGACGCGGGATCCATCAAAAGAATGGTTGGACTAATTCCCTTCCAGGTCAAATGAGTGAGCGAGGGCAGCCAATCATTTGTCACGGACGATGTGATGATAATTAAACTGATGCGATTCCCCAGAGTTGGATTGGCCCGTTCAAGTAATTTTTCAAGCGATAAACTGCCTGGCTCGAGCATCGCCAGCGCGCGCAAAACTTCAAGGCGATGGCGTTCGCCCGAATTTGGTTTCAACCAGATTGTCTGTTCACCGCTCGCGAGCAATCCCACGGAATGATGCGCGCGCAAGCCGCGGTCTGCAACCGAGGCAGCCAGAATAATCCCAAGCTCGATCGTATTCTCCCAACCCTGACCCGCCTGGGTTTTCGAATCGACATCGAGTACGATCCACCAGTCACTGGCGGGCGAGCCATCCAACATGCGTGAATACAATTTTCCGCGCCTTGCAGTGGTCGGCCAATGAATTATTCTCGGGCTGTCTCCATGGGTATATTCACGCACAGTTACCGCATTCACGGTTTGATCAACAATATTCGGACGCGGACGCCCCTCGCCCATCCAGCCGCCCGGCATGATCTCGACGGCGGGCAGTTGGATCACAGGCGGCATGATCACCACTGTTGACTTTTCCGGTAAAAAAATTTCAACAGTATAAATCCCAAATGGATCGCCGCTTCGCAATGAGGTTCCGCCCAATTCATAGACACCGCGGCGCTTGCATATTCCTCTTGTATGCCATGTATTCGTTGACCTGGCGTCAATACCGATCGCGCGTGCGGCGGAATAATCCGGCAAGTTCGAATGGTCGATCACTTCCACCCAGGTCGCGGGCAGGCTGCCGTCATTTGTAAGCGTGAACTGTTCTTCAAGCGCATCGCCCACCTGTGCCCACCCAAAACGCACTTCACGCGTCAAGCGTAAATGGCTTTTCAAGGACCATACCCACAATGCTGCGATCAACCACATCCCGCCAAACGCCACAAGCAAGGCTTGCCATATTTTTGATGGGTCGAGCAATTGCATCCCCAGTATCCCAATTATCAACAAAGGCAATAACACGGAGTTAAGTCTCACACGCGCTGTCATATTTCCATTATACGCTCTGGATGCGAAAGGGTAACTCACACCGATCACCGCCAATTATTTTCTTCTTATACAAATCAATTGGTGGTACGATATTGCGCAAATTAAAAAAGGATCAAGCTTTGGATCCAAACAATTTCATTCATCTTCAAGCACAGGTGCAAACATGAAACGTTACTTAATTTTATTATGGCTCGCTTGGTTTGTTTTGATATACGGATTTCAATGGGTCGCGACCACCCGCACGGAATTACAGCGGCCTGATAGATCAGTATTTTGGAGCGCGGGTGAAACAACGTTCGCAAGCAACAGCGATAAAATCTATTTAAATGAACCATTTATGAATCGCCAGGTGGCATGGGATTCTGAATATTATCTTGGCATCGCAGTGGGCGGTTACGATGACCCTGAAGCGGGTCGTGTTCAAAATCCGGCAACAGGTCAAATGGTAATAAAAAATTATTCGTTCTTTCCATTCTATCCATATATTATGCGCGCACTGGTTTTGCCATTGAATTTATTTGGGTTATCGCCAATTGGGACGGCGACGCTGGCTGGTTTGATCGTTACATTGCTTGGGACATTGGCAGGCATGTTCGCGTTATGGGATCTAACGCTGCACCTATTTGATGAAGAAACCGCGCAGCGGGCTATATTCTACATGCTCATTTTTCCGTCGGCATTTTTCTTTGCGCAAATCTACACAGAAGGTTTATTCGTTGGGTTAGCGTTCTCCTCTCTGGCTTTGACAAAACGCAAACAGTGGGCACTGGCTTCCCTGCTGGGCATGCTGGCCGCGTTAACCCGCGCACACGGCGCGGCGCTATGCCTGCCATTAATCTTCGCATGGATCATGAACATCAATTGGAAATCGAAAATAAGCACACAGGTAAATTGGGAGTGGCTGCTGCAAGGCTTGTTTGCTTTATTGCCCTTCGCCGCATATTTTATTTGGCGCATTTCCCCGCTTGGTGAAGGATGGGCGGAATTACAATCGTTTTATTTTGGAAGGGGATTAATGTCGATCCAAAGTTCCGTTGCCAGTTGGTATAACGCGTTCGCTTATGCGCGCGCCACGGGTCAGGAGGCTTTGATCTATTTCAGTATCGAAGTGTTAACGACCATTACGGCATTGCTCGGAAGCATCTGGCTGATTCGCCGTGATCCCATTGTGTCATTATTCAGCCTAGCAGTTGTTTTGCTTTCAATTTTTAGCGGATCAGCACAAAGCATGGCGCGGTATATGTTAATTGCGCCGGCAATGTTCATCATGTTGGGGCATCTTGGAAAGAACAAGGTCTTTGACAAAGCCTGGACTCTCGCAAGTATATTATTGATGGGCATGTCGGTTTTACTTTTTAGTTTTGATTTGTGGGTGGGATAGGCTACTGATCAAGAATAGAACTAAAAATTACTGATAAAGCGGGGCTGTAGTGCGAATTTCCATTATTTTTGGAAATTCGCACTACTTTTATGGGAAATCACGTGTAATAGATTTTTTAAGGAAGTTGGATATTGACCTAACCTTACAAATATGAAATAATGTAACTGGTTACAGTAACCGGTTACATTAGATTACACGTTATTATGACGATCAAATCTCACTCCGTTACCATTCGACAAGTAGCTCAGAAGGCTGGTGTTTCTGTGGCTACAGTAAGTCGTTATATCAACCGCAATGCACCGATCTCAAAGGGAGCTTCGGAGCGCATAAAACAGGTAATGGCTGAATTGCGATACGTGCCTCATTCTGCAGCCCGCCAACTAGCATCTCAAAAGACCCATGTGATCGGTCTTTTATTAAATAACCTGCATAACGATTTTTTCGTGCCCCTCTTGAATGGAATTGAAGGGGTTGTTCGAAAACATGATTACAATTTAGTGATAGCCACCTATCACTCAGACAACCGGGATATGCCCCCCCCCATCGGCCCGCACAATACGGATGGGATGTTGGTTTTTTCTGACGGCCTCTCTGACGAGGATTTGATAGCATTACATGCCAGAAATTTTCCGATGGTTCTTGTGCATCGGACTCCGCCTGAATCACTAAAAATCCCCAGCGTTACAGTTGAAAATAAAAAAATCACATTTGAATTAATCGAACACCTGATCAAAGTCCATGGAAGAAAACGGATCATGCTGATGCGCGGTCCGATTCATCAGGAAGATTCGCATTGGCGCGAAATGGGATACAAGGCTGCGCTGATGGCGAATGACATTCTTTTTGATGAGCGCCTGGTGCTTAATGGAGATTTCGAACGCCACACCGCATATCAGGCACTTAGTAAATTTATCACTGCCGAAAATCAGGTTCCGTTTGACGCGATCTTTACAGGCGATGATGATGCGGCGATCGGAGTACTCAGGGCATTGCAGGACCATCACTATCGAATTCCAGAGGACATCTCGGTGATCGGGTTTGATGACTTGGGATTCTCGGCATTCCTGACGCCCCCGCTTACTACAGTCTCCGCTCCCACAGAAACTGTGGGAAGAATTGCAACAGAACAATTATTTTCCCTTTTCGATAAACAGTTCCTCGCAGATGTTACATTATTGCCGACCGAACTGATCACTCGACGCTCGTGTGGTTGTAATGACTTGAATCATCAATGAAAAAGGAGGTGACGCTTTCGTTAGTAATGACCCTGTTTTTGACAAAGCTGCTTTTTCAAATTCTATATGAGGAGAAATTAGTACCATGAAAAAAATTTTTTATGTTTTGTCTCTGCTGATCATCGCATCGATGGTCCTTACAGCATGTGGTGGCGGATCAGCCGCAACTGAAGCGCCTGCTGCTGCAACTGAAGCTCCCGCCGCAACAGACGCCCCTGCGGCGACTGAAGCTCCCGCCGGCGGCGCGACTGAAGCGCCAACCGCCGTCCCGACCCCAACCATTCCTCCTCCAGTAACAACTGGCGGCGAAGGCTGCGCCCCGGGCTCCACTCAGGTGACCTGGTTCGTCGGTCTCGGTGGTGGTTCCAATGCTGATGTAGTCCCGTTGGAAAAAGCCTGGGTTGAAAATTACAACAAGTCACAGACGGAAGCCTGCGTATTGTTGAACATCGTCTACAACACTGGCTCGAATTCGTATGATGCCTTGCGCGCCTTAGTCGCTGGCGGAAACGCCCCCGAGATCGTTGGACCCGTCGGTAAGGCTGGCCGCGCCAGCTTCCAGGGCGCCTGGGCTGACGTCAAATCTTTGGCCGATGCAGCATCCTATGATCTGACCAAGTATGACCCACAACTTTTGGACTTCACCTCGGACGAAGGTGTGTTGGTTGGTCTCCCATTTGCCCTGTTCCCATCCTTCATCTTTTATGATAAGACTTTGTTTGATGAAGCTCAGCTGCCTTACCCGCCTCACAAAGTTGGCGAATTATATGACGGCAAGCCTTGGGATCTCGCTACTTTCCAAGATCTGGCAATGAAATTGACGGTGGATGCGAATGGCAATGACGCCACCAGCGCTGATTTCGACCCCAAGAATGTCACTCAATTCGGTTTCTTTGAACAGTGGACAGATGCCCGTGGTGTCGCCGCATTCTTTGACGGCGGGATACCTTATGACCCAGCTACCAACAGTGCAGTCATTCCCGATAGCTATGCCGCAGCCTGGAAATGGTATTATGACGGCGTCTGGACGAACAATTTCATGCCTAATGCTGATTATCAGAACAGCGATCAATTCAACAAAGGCAATCTCTTCGCTTCAGGCAACGTAGCCATGTCCTGGACCCACACTTGGTACACCTGCTGTTTTGATATGTCCAAGACAAACTGGGATATTGCCGTGATGCCGAGCATTGATGGCAAGACAACAGCCAAACTCCATGGCGACACCTTCGCCATCATGCAAGAAAGCAAGAACAAGGAAGTTGCCTTCAAAGTTTTGAGCGATATGGTGACTGATCCGGAACTGCCCGTTATGTACGGTGGCATTCCGGCCGTTGTTTCCGATCGTGCAGCATTCTTTGCATCATTGGATGCCAAAGCTGCTCCAAACAAGATCGACTGGACCGTTGCTGAAGCCATGCTCGCCTACCCAGACCTGCCCAATCATGAAGCCTGGCTGCCAAACTTGGCCGATGCCAATAGCCTCTTCGGCGCCTTCCGCACCATGATGGATCAGACCCCGGATGTAAATATGGATGAAGCCATCGCCAAGCTCAAGAGCGATCTTGATGCAGCGTATAAGAAGGCTGCGCCCTAAGTTTCAATCTAGAGATTAGTGCTAATATGCTCCTGGCCACAACCCATAAGGGTTGTGGCCAGGACAATGAGGAGTCGCCATGTCCGCTGTCACCCGCACCAACCTCGCATCTGCCCCGTCCCGTCCCCGAGTCACTGCCCGAACCCGACGCCAGTGGACTCATGGATTTTTGTTCCTATCTCCCTGGATCATCGGGTTCTTTGCCTTCCAATTACTTCCCATCTTGTTCACCGTTTTCCTGTCTTTTACCGATTATTCTGCCAGTTCGGAATTCAAGTTGGGGAATTTCAATTTTGTCGGCTTGGATAATTACAAGCAATTCGCTATAGACCCACTCGCGCTACCCTCCATGGGTGTAACACTCAAGTTCGCACTGATCGGCATTCCACTTGGGTTGATTGTCCCGCTGCTTCTGGCGGTTCTGGTCAATTCACGCCGATTGGTAGCTTCCAGCCTTTTTCGCACTCTATTTTATTTACCTTCCGTTATCCCGGTCGTAGCTGGCACCATTATCTTCGGTGGTGTCATGAATGCCCAGTCTGGCTGGTTAAATCTATCTCTCCAGGCTCTGGGTATCACCGACCCGCCCCGCTGGTTTACCGACCCGGCTTGGGCTGGTTTTGCGCTTAACTTACTTGCCATTTGGTCGGTAGGCAACGCCATGATCATCCTGCTGGCCAGTTTGCAAGGCGTGCCAACTGAACTCTACGAGGCAGCCACAGTGGACGGGGCCGGCCCGATCACGCAATTCTTCTATATCACTGTGCCGATGATCTCGCCCGTCATCTTTTATAACATCACCATTGGCATCATTCTGGCTTTCCAATTCTTTGTCCCTGCGCTGTTGATCGGCGGCACGAATGGCGATCCGCAAGCATCATTATTGTTCTTCCCGATGGTTTTCTATCGCGAAGCGTTTGTCTTTAGCCGCATGGGATATGCCTCGGTTCTGGCTATCGTTATCTTTGTGGTGACAATGCTTGCCACCGGACTATTGTTCTACTTTGGCCAGCGGCTGGTGTATTACGCCAGCGGCGAGACTTCCTAAACAGGAGCAACTCCATTATGGCAACATCATCTGTTTCCCACGGTTCATCCACAACACCCATTTACCGGCGATTTTTGCCTATTCTTCGCGAAGGCTTGTCTATGATCGGAGTGACCGGCCTGGGGTTGCTGGCGCTATTGATCTTTCTGCTGCCGTTGGGCTATGTACTCGCCACGGCATTCAAGTTAGATTCACAAATGACCACGGTTGGCGCGCCTCTATGGCCGGCTGCTCCATCAACATACAATTATGAAGGGGAAGACTATCCTTTATATAACGTACCTACCGAAGATGGCAGCACCCGTCGTCTGGCATTGGTACGCCCATTCCGCGAGAACAGCGACATGGTAGACCCCGCTCACCCGGAGGAAGGGGTATTTAATGTTAAAGGCCGCTGGCGTACCTGGGACGCTATTTACAAATTTTCCCCAAACTGGAAGAACTTTACCGATGCCTGGGACCAGGTCAATTTCCCGCGCCTATTTCGAAACAGTTTAGTCCTTGCAGGGGTCGGCACCATCGGCACTCTGATCTCCTGCATTTTGGTGGCGTATGGCTTCACTCGATTCCAATTACCGGGTAAGAACATACTATTTGTGATCCTGGTCTCGACAATTGTTTTGCCGCCTCAGGCTACGATCATCCCGCTGTATATCTTGTTCAACAAGCTGGGTTGGACAGGCACATGGCTTCCCCTGTTGGTACCTGCATTTTTTGCCAATGCCTATGATGTCTTTCTATTGCGCCAGTACTTCATGAGCATCCCCAAGGAATTGGACGAGGCGGCCATGTTGGACGGAGCCAATCCATTGCGGATCCTGGTCTCGATCATCATTCCCCAATCTGTACCCGCGATCACCGCAGTCACTATCTTCCATTTCTTCTTCGTATGGAACCAGTACTTTGAGCCACTTGTATATCTGTTAGGCAATGAAAAGTTATACCCGGTTTCCGTCGGGATCGGTCAGTTTGTGACCACGTTCAGCACCTATCCGGGTCGCTCAGCGGCAACGGCTGTTCTCGCCATGTTGCTGCCAGCGGTAATGTTCTTCCTGGCTCAACGTCAGTTCATGCAGGGAATTGTGGTTACAGGGGTTGAAAAATAAAATGCTTAAAGTTGCTGTAATAGGCGGCGGCTCCACCTATACCCCCGAACTTATCAATGGATTCCTCGCGCGGCTGGATAAATTTCCTGTCAATGAATTATGGCTAATGGATATTGACAAGGAGCGCCTAGACATCGTCGGGGGATTCGCGCAGCGTATGGTGGCGGCAAAAGGCTCCCCATTCAAGGTGATCCTCACTACTGACCAACGCGCTGCCGTGAAAGATGCGGACTATGTCACGACGCAACTGCGCGTGGGTCACATGGAAGCGCGCAAACGCGATGAATATCTTGGTCTGCGTCACGGCTTGATCGGGCAGGAAACTACTGGTGTCGGTGGCATGGGTAAAGCCCTGCGCACCATTCCAGTCATTCTCAAGATCGCCAAAGATATGCAGGAACTTGCCAAACCCGGCGCGATGTTGGTGAATTTTACGAATCCTGCCGGGCTTGTCACACAAGCGCTAAGCCAATACGCATCGGAGACACCCGCTGTGGGCGTGTGCAACGTCCCTATCACAGCGAAGATGAAGATCATCGAAGGCTTAGAGCAGGCTACAGGTCAGAAAATTGATGCGGAGCGGGCAGAGTTGAAAACGCTCGGATTGAATCATCTTTCCTGGCATCGTGGTTTCACAATAGACGGTGAAGATGTCTGGCCACAAGTCATTCAGGCATATATCGAAAAATTAAAGACGGAAGAACATCCCGAATGGGATTCGCGCACCATCGAAGTGCTGCGGATGATGCCCAACTATTATTTGCAGTATTTTTATCACACAGATAAAAAATTAAAAGAGCAGGAAAAGTGGCCGCCGTCACGCGCTGAAGAAGTGATCGAAGTAGAAAAGGAATTATTGCGCGATTACTCTGACCCTAATCTTAACGAGCCTCCGGCTGGTTTAATGAAACGTGGTGGCGCATATTATTCAACCGTTGCGACGCAATTACTCAACGCACATTACAACGACCTCGGCGAGACCCATGTGGTCAATATCAAGAACAATGGCGCGGTGAAAGAATGGCCCGCGGAGTGGGTACTGGAAATGCCATCTTTGGTGAAGAAGAGCGGCATTACTCCCATCGCCGCTGACCCATTGCCCGCTTCATGTTTCGGGTTGATCGCCGCGATCAAAGCCTATGAACTGCTGACCGTTGAAGCCGCTGTCCATGGTGACCGTGATGCGGCGTATCAGGCATTGCTCGTCCACCCCATTGGCCCCAAGGCAGATAAAGTACAGAAGGTCCTCGATGATATGCTAGAAACTCATCGTGAACACCTGCCGCAATTCTTCAAATAAGACATGAAGAAACGCCTTTTGAGGCGTTTCTTCATCAAAGTTCATAATTCAAAATTAATATGCAAATTGTTAGATGAAATACTACCTCGGGATAGACATCGGCTCAACCAAGACCGCCGCGCTGATCGTGGATGAATATGGCAACCATATCAGTGAATGCCGGGGCGGGCCGGGCAACCGCAATGTTGTCGGATTCGCCGGCATGGAACAATCCATGCGCGAAGCTTTGGATGGCGCTCTCACAACCGCAAACATTCATGCAGATCAAATTGCAGGGGCAGGTTTTGGCATTGCAGGATACGACTGGTCTGCAGAAGAACCCTGGATGCGACAGACGATCTCCAACCTCGGGTTGAACGCCCCGTACATAATGGTCAACGATGTAGTGCTTGGCTTGCTGGCAGGTACGAGCGAAGGCTGGGGAATTGCGGTCGTCTCTGGTACTGGATGCAATTGCCGCGGCTGGGATAAAGAACACAAACGCGAAGGCCGTGTTACCGGATACGGTTACTATATGGGCGAAAACGCAGGTGCAAGTGAACTAATCGTTCGCACCATGCAGATCATCGGTTACTCGTGGACAAAACGCCTGCCGCCCACCTTGCTGGCGGAAGCCTTCATCAAATACGCCGGCGCAAACAACCTTGAAGACCTCATTGAAGGATACACAAAAGAACATTATGTGATTGGTGCTGATGCCGCTCCCATTGTTTTTCAAACCGCCGCACAGGGAGACGCCGCAGCACAACGAATTGTCAAATGGGCAGGCATGGAACTTGGCGAGATGGCCAAAGCGGTGATCCGCCAACTTAATTTTGAAACCCTCGAATTTGAGATCGCCCTGATCGGATCCATGTTCAAAAGCGGAGAGCCGCTCATCACCCCCATGCGCGAAACAGTCCATGCCATCGCGCCCAAGGCAAAATTAATTCCTGCCGAAGTGAAACCGGTTGTCGGTGCTGTATTATTAGGAATGGAAGCAAGCGGATTACTCTTGACATTGGAACAGCGAAACCAGATCAAAAGATTGCTTGCACAATAAAGCCCAGCGCTTCTTTTCTGACCCTTTGCCTGTTCGGCGCACGAATGGCATTTTTTTCGTCCAGGCAAACTCCAACAATACCTGAGAGTTGAAAACGATCTCATAAACCGCGCGCCACTAAAACTCGTCTCCAGAAAATCCATAAGCAATTCGCCATTCATACAAAGCGTTCATCCTTTATTTACAAGGCACCACTGGACAGCTTGTGGATCTTTAGCAAACACACCTTGAAGGAGTAAAGAATGTCGAAACGCCTTATTATTAACTCGGACGATTATGGACGCAGTCCTGATATCTCACGCGGTATCCGCGAGTCGCACCTGCGCGGAGTGGTCACCTCCACGACCTGCATGATGAACATCCCCACCACCGCAGTGGATATTGGCGTCGCCATGCGCGAAACGCCCAATCTTGGATTGGGTGTTCATCTCGTTTTAACGGCTGAAAAACCGATTCTCCCGCGTGATCAATTAAAAACGATCACCAACGAAGATGGCAGCTTTTTAAAACTAGCCATCCTCCTTTCAAAATTAGATCAAATTGACATGAGCGAAGTCAAAGCAGAATGGCGCGCTCAGATCGAGGCCTTTATTAACGCGGCGGGACGCAAGCCAACGCATCTTGACTCTCATCACCATTCTTCCTTCTTTTCACCTGCCCTATTCCGCGGAATGCTTGAATTGGCAAAAGAATATGACTGCTCGATCCGTTTTCCGTTCACAAACAATATTTCAAGTGAACTGAAACAAACTTTTATAGAAGGCCCTTCCCTGATCAAGGAATTCAATCCGCGCCATCCCGATGTTTTCATCGTTGATTTTTACGATGAACAAGCTACGCAGGAAATTCTGCTCGGCATTATCAACAACCTCAAAGACGGATCAACTGAGATCATGTGCCACCCTGGTTATGTGGACGATGCCTTCGCGAAAGAATCATCCTATAACTCACAGCGCGAAACAGAATTAAAGATCCTCACTGATCCAGCCATCAAACAAGCCATTCAAGCGCGCAGCATTGAACTAATTACATTTGCAAATCTGTGACCGTAGACCGCAGACAATAGACCATTTTGTTACGGTCCACCGTCTATCGCCATTGTCAAATCACCACCCTTTCAGAGGTACCCATGTCACGTATTGATGATCTGCTCGAACAAATGACTCTCGACGAAAAAATATCCATGCTCGCAGGCGCGGATTTGTGGCACAGTGTCGCCATTCCACGGCTGGGTATTCCGCAATTCAAAACAACCGACGGCCCCAACGGCGCGCGCGGTGCCTGGGGAAGCATGGGGACGCCTTCGGTTGCCACACCCATCGGCGCGGCGCTTGGCGCGACATGGAATCCCGATCTGGTTGAAAAAGTTGGCAACGTATTGGCCGATGAACTCAAAGGCCAAAGGCGCGCACATCCTGCTTGCCCCCACGGTCAACATCCACCGCACACCCATCGCGGGACGCAACTTCGAATGTTATTCCGAAGACCCTTTCCTGAGCGGCATGATCGCGAGCGCATATATCAAAGGAATTCAGGATCATAACGTCGGTGCCTGCATCAAACATTTCATTGCCAACGATCAGGAATACGAACGCTTCTCGATCAGCTCCGAAGTGGATGAACGCACATTGCGCGAAATTTATCTTGAGCCGTTCCGCATTGCGATTCGCAATGCCAATCCGTGGGCGGTGATGTCTTCATACAACCGCGTCAACGGGACCTATGCCTGCCAGTACGACCACTCCCTGCTTGAAATTCTCAAAGGTGAATGGGGCTATGAAGGTATCGTCATGTCCGATTGGTTCGGCACGTACGATGAAGCAGTCCCCACCAGCGGACTTGATCTCGAAATGCCAGGCCCTGCGCGTTGGATGTCGATCGAAGTTGTGAAGAAAGCAATCGCCAACGGCTCAGTCACAGAAGCTGTGATCAATGATAAAGTGCGTCGTTTGTTGGGTGTGCTTGAAAAGGCAAATCTGTTTGAAAACCCAACGCTCCAGCCTGAACAAGGGAAGGACAAGCCTCAGCACCGCAGAATCATTCGTCAGGCCGCGCAGGAAGCGATCGTCCTCCTCAAGAATGACGGCACGCTTCCGCTCAAGAAAGTCAAATCCATTGCGGTCATCGGCCCATATGCAAACGCCGCGCAGATCCTGGGCGGCGGCAGTTCATCGGTCGCGCCGCATTATGTCATCACCCCGTTTGAGGGGATCAAGAATCGCGCAGGCAAAAACATCAAAGTGGATTACGCGCCTGGGTGCTTTATCCACAAGAACCTGCCTGCGCCTGCCCCCGAAACATTATCCACCGCAGACGGACGCATCGGACTTAACCTCAGCCTGTTCAACGGGACTGAAGGTTTTGGCGACGCTGTTTATTCTGAAACCACAACCCGCGTTCAGCATGGATGGTTTTACACATCTGTTCCCAAGGTGGACCAGGAATCCTTTTCCATGCGCATGGAAGGATTCTTCACACCGAAAGAATCAGGCACCCATACCTTATCGCTTTCGGCTGTTGGCTGGGGCAAACTTTATCTAGATGGCAAACTCATCATCGACCATTCATCTGAAACAGATATGGGCAAACAACTCATCGCTGAAATAAAGCTCGAAGGCGGAAAAGCATATCCCATTAAATTGGAATATTACTGGCAGGGCAGTCCTCGCTGGCGCGGAGTCAGCATCGGTCATCAACCGCCGCATTCGAAAGACCTGATCGGCGATGCGGTGAAACTTGCAAAGAAAGTTGATGTGGTTGTACTGGTCGCCAGCTTAAATGGTGAATGGGAATCCGAAGGCTTTGACCGCGCAGACATGAAACTCCCTGGCGCGCAAAACGAATTGATCGAAAGAGTCACCAAAGCCAATAAAAATACCATTGTAGTTTTGAACGTCGGCTCGCCCACAGAAATGCCGTGGATCGAAAAAGTGCCAGCCGTGATCCAGCTTTGGTACAACAGCCAGGAACAGGGCAATGCCCTCGCTGATATTTTATTCGGTGACGAGAATCCATCTGGCAAATTACCGACCACCTTCCCCGTGCGTTTGGAAGATAACCCTGCGTTTATCAATTACCCCGGTGAGAATGGGAAAGTCCGCTATGGAGAAGGCATCTTTGTCGGCTATCGCTACTACGAGAAAAAGAATGTCTCTCCGCTATTCCCCTTCGGTCATGGACTTTCCTACACCACATTCAAGTATAGCAATCTGCGCGTCAGCAAAAAAGCGATCACGCCCGATCAGACAGTCAATGTAAAAGTAGATGTGGCCAACACAGGCAAAGTATCGGGCAAGGAAATCGTTCAACTGTACGTACGTGATATCAAGTCCACGTTTGCAAGGCCTGAAAAGGAACTCAAAGCCTTCAAGAAAATTGAACTTAATCCACAGCAAACCAAAACAGTAACATTTACCCTCGACCGCGAAGCCTTCTGGTATTTCAATTCGACCATGAACGTCTGGGCAACGGAGGCGGGTGAATTTGAAATTCTCGTCGGCTCATCCAGCCGCGACATACGCTTGAGTGGAAACGTCACACTTGAGGCAGAAAAACGCGCCGCCCGGTTGCATGCAGGTCTCACCATCAGCGCCCTGCTCAACGACCCGAATGGCCGCGCAATTCTTTCCAAACATATTGGCGGATTCCTGCTCATGGAAGATATGAAAATGGCCGCAGAACTAACCCTCGAACAAGTTGCGTTCAATCACCCCGGTTTTGTACCGCAGACAATGGTTGAAAAAATAGAAAAAGAATTGGCGCAAATAAAATAAATTTATCGTAGGGGCGCAGCAATGCTGCGCCCCTACACAGCACGCGCACAATTTTGATATGGAGACAAAATGACATTCACAAGAAAACTTGGCCGTTCTGGTATTGAAGTAAGCGCCCTCGGCATGGGATGCTGGGCCATCGGCGGGCCGATCTGGGAAAAAGGCACGCCGCACGGCTGGGGCGAAGTGGATGATAACGAATCCATCCGCGCCGTTCATCGTTCCATGGAATTGGGCGTCAACTTTTTTGATACGGCCAACTTGTACGGCGCGGGTCACAGCGAAAAAGTTCTTGGGCGCGCATTCGCAGGCAGGCGCAAGGATGTTGTGATCGCGACAAAATTCAACGCCGTGTTTGATGAACAGGCGCGTGAGTTACTCGGTTCTGATACAACCCCAGCAGGCATTCGCAAAGCCTGTGAAGAATCACTGCGCCGCCTCGATACAGATTACATTGACCTGTATCAATTCCACGATAATGGTTTCCCCGTTGATAAGGCGGAACCTGTACGAAACACGTTGGAAGAATTGGTCAGCGAGGGCAAGATCCGCGCCTATGGGTGGAGCACCGATTTTGCAGATCGCGCGGAATTCTTCGCGCAGGGAAAACACTGCGCCAGCATACAACTTCAATTGAACGTGCTTGACAACAACACGGAGGTGATCGCGGTCTGTGAAAAATATAACCTCGCGGCGATCAACCGCGGACCTCTGGCGATGGGCTTGTTGACCGGAAAATATTCCGCTTCCACAACACCGTCCGCGGATGATGTGCGCGGCGTAAACAGCCCTTCGTGGATGAAATATTTCAAAGACGGCAAGCCCAACCCCGAATGGTTGAAGATGATGGAAGCAGTCCGTGAGATATTGCAAAGCGGCGGACGCACTCTTGCGCAAGGTGCGCTGGCGTGGCTGTGGGCGCGCAGTGAGCAAACCCTGCCCATTCCCGGATTCCGTACCGTGGCACAGGTGGAAGAAAATTGCGGCGCAATGAAATTTGGCGCGTTAACTGCGGAACAAATGAACGAGATCGAAATTCTTTTGAAGAGATGAAAAATATTTGAGTTTAGTCAATTTTAGTAAATCACAATTCTGGAGTCCATCAGCTTGCTGATGGATAAACAACAAAACACGGGACGCGAAATGCATGAAATTAGCCCTTTTGACTTTTCTTTTGGCCTTTCGTAGTTCATTCAGCCGCTCGGACAGCAAGCTGTCCGACTCCAGAGTAAAACCTGTGACTTATTGAATTTAGTTACTCCATAGAAGAGGTATTATGCATTACGGTCATTTTGACGATCAAAATCGAGAGTACGTTATTGAAACCCCCGAAACACCCCTGCCCTGGATCAACTATCTCGGCAGTGAAGCCTACTTCGGATTGATCTCCAACACCGCGGGCGGTTATTCATTTTATAAAGATGCGCGCCTGCGCCGCCTGACCCGCTATCGTTACAACAACGCTCCCCTCGATATGGGCGGGCGCTATCTCTACCTGCGCGATAATGCGAGCGGCAAATACTGGTCACCTTCATGGATGCCCACACGTACAAAACTTGACGAGTACGAATGCCGGCATGGTCAGGGCTACACCATCATCACATCCAAAGTCAATGGGATTAAATCCTCCACCCGTTATTTTGTTCCGCTCGGTGAGAGTCTCGAGATCTGGCAGGTGACCCCTGACCAACGAAAGCGGATCTGACTCCGACCTGAGCCTGTTCTCAGCCATTGAGTTTTGTCTGTGGGATGCAAATGACGATGCCATCAACTACCAACGCAATTATTCGATTGGACAGGTTGAGATCGTTGATGATGTCATCTATCACAAGACAGAATACCGCGAACGCCGTGATCACTTCGCCTACTTTGCCTGTTCTGAAAAATTAGCCGGCTATGATACGCAGCGCGAGTCTTTTCTCGGAAACTATAAGGGCTGGGACCAACCTCAAGTTGTTGAATCAGGCCGCTCGTTAAATTCCGAAGCGCATGGCTGGCAGCCGATCGGGTCGCAGCATGTTAAAGTCCATTTGAAGGCTGGGGAACGAAAGCAAATTGTATTCATCCTCGGTTATCAAGAGAATCCAAAAGATGATAAGTTTGATCCGCCTGCTTCACAGATCATCAACAAGAAGCGAGTCAAGCCGATCATTGAAAAATATTTACAAATAGAAAATGCGGATAAGGCATTCAATACTCTGCGCGATCACTGGACCATGCTGCTTGAGAAAATTCAGGTGACCACGCCTGACACTGATACGAATCGCATGGTGAATATTTGGAACGCCTATCAATGCATGGTGACGTTTAATATGAGCCGCTCGGCTTCGTATTTTGAAAGCGGCATCGGGCGCGGTATGGGATTCCGTGATTCAAATCAGGACCTGCTTGGATTTGTACACATGATCCCCGAACGCGCGCGCGAAAGAATCCTTGACATATCTGCAACTCAACTCAAGAACGGCGGCGCATTCCATCAATATCAACCGCTGACCAAACGCGGCAATAATGATGTTGGATCCGGCTTCAATGATGATCCCGCGTGGCTGGTGCTGGGGGTTGCGGCGTATATCAAGGAAAGCGGTGACTGGTCTATTTTGGATGAACAAGTCCAATATGAAAATGAAGAGGGAACCGAGTCACCTTTGTATGAACACTTGCAGCGTTCCATTCAATATACACTTGACCGCCTCGGCCCAAATAATTTACCGCTCATCGGCCGCGCGGATTGGAATGATTGTTTGAACTTGAATTGTTTCTCCGATACGCCAGGGCAATCCTTCCAAACAACAACCAATAAAGATGGCACAGTCGCGGAAAGTGTATTCATTGCTGGGTTGTTCGTGCTGGCATGTGGTGAAATGAAAGGTATGGCGGAAAATTATGTCGAAGGTCAAAAGTCGAAAGTCTCTCTGACATTTGACCTTCAACCTTCAACGTTTTACTCAAACGCTTCTGCTGAAATGGAAAAAACCATCTGGGCTGCAGGCTGGGACGGCGAATGGTTCCGCCGCGCTTATGATAATTTTGGTCATGTGCTTGGGTCGAAGGAAAACGCCGAGGGCAGTATCTTTATCGAACCGCAGGGCATGTGCATTATGGCAGGCTTGGGTGTTGAAAATGGAAATGCTGTCAAAGCACTTGATTCAGTGGCTGAACACCTTGCAACGCCGCATGGAATTGTGCTGCAACAACCTGCGTTCAGTCAGTATTATTTACATTTAGGTGAGATATCATCCTATCCCCCTGGATACAAAGAGAACGCGGGTATCTTTTGCCACACCAACCCGTGGATCATGATCTCTGAAGCGATGGTCGGACGCGGAGAGAAGGCTTTTGATTATTACAAGCGCATCAACCCATCGGCGCGCGAAGAGATCAGTGAACTGCACAAGTGCGAGCCGTATGTTTATGCTCAAATGATCGCGGGCAAAGATGCGCCCACCCATGGCGAAGCCAAGAATTCATGGTTGAGCGGAACAGCCGCGTGGAATTACACCGCCATCACACAATACATCCTCGGCATTCGTCCAACGTTCGACGGGTTGAAGATCGATCCAGCCATTCCTGCGGATTGGGATGGATTCACAGTCACACGAAAATATCGTGACGTAACCTATCTTATCAACGTGACAAACCCGAAGCACGTCAGCAAAGGCGTGGAATCAGTCACAGTCAACGGGAAGCAGATCGAGGGAAGTGTGATCCGCGCAGAAGACGGCTCGGGCGAAGTGACTGTCGAAGTGGTGATGGGGTAACAGCGTAGTCCCCTCTTCCATTCGCTTTCATTGAAAATAAAATTTGCAGATCGATCAGTATGTAGTTTTCAAAAATTATTGGAGTACACAATGGCAAACAAAATTATTTTTCCAAAAGATTTCCTGTGGGGTGCGGCGACGGCTTCGTACCAGATAGAAGGCGCTTGGAATAAACACGGCAAGGGCAGATCGACCTGGGACCGTTTCACGCATACCCCAGGAAAATAAAAAATAATGATACAGGCGATGTGGCCGATGATCATTATCGTCTTTGGAAAAAAGATATCGCCTTGATGAAAAAACTTGGCTTGAAAGCATATCGATTCTCGATCTCATGGCCGCGCATTTTTCCAACGGGACGCGGCAAGGTTAACAAAAAAGGATTGGATTTCTACAACCGTCTGGTGGATGGTTTGCTGGCAGCGAACATCACCCCATTCGTTACGCTTAATCATTGGGATCTGCCGCAAGCCCTGGAGGATGAAGGCGGCTGGACTGTCCGCTCAACCGGGGATGCGTTTGTGGAATACGCGGATCTTGTCTCCCGCACATTGGGCGACCGTGTAAAGAGTTGGATCACTCAAAACGAACCCGCTGTGGTCGCGTGGATGGGCTATGAGAACGGCATTCATGCCCCGGGAATAAAAGATCCAACCTATGGGCTTGCTCTACGGGCGGCACACCATCTCCTTGTATCTCACGGACAGGCCGTGCCAGTGATCCGCCGCAACAGCTCAAACGCGGAAGTTGGTATCACGCTCAATATTAATTGGGCGGCGGCGGCTTCCAACAGCAAAATGGATCTAGACCTCGCCCGCACCGAAAGCGGGAAATGGTTCCGCTGGTTTGCCGACCCTGTGTATGGCCGCGGCTATCCGTCGGATATGGTTGAATACTTTTCAAAACTTGGCGGGCTGCCAAACGGCTTGGATTTTGTACAGGCAGGCGACATGGACACGATCTCCTGTCCTACGGATTTCATTGGCCTGAACTATTACAGCAGAAACCTTGCCCGCTCGGATGATCCGAACAATGATCCACAACTAGTTTTTCCGCATCCTAAAACACCCGAACATTGGACGGAAATGGGCTGGGAAAACTATCCTGATGGACTCACAGGAGTTCTGGGGCGTGTGTATTTCAATTACAACCCGTTGAAGATTTACATCACAGAGAACGGCGCGAGCTATTCCACGCCGCCGGATGAAAATGGAAATGTCTCGGATGTCGATCGGACAAATTATCTACGAACCCATTTCGCTGCCGCGCATCGCGCCATGCAGGCAGGCGTGCCTTTGGCTGGATATTTTGTCTGGTCATTGCTGGATAACTTTGAGTGGAGTCATGGCTACAGTCAACGCTTCGGCATTGTATGGGTGAACTATGAAACTCAGGAGCGCATCTTAAAAGACAGCGCAAAATGGTATAAGGGCGTGATCAAAAAGAATGGGTTTTAGAAATAGTAATCCTCAGTTCTTTCGGAGATAAGCTTCGCAAGAATTGAGGATTTTTTCTGTCTGGGAAGGATCAAATATCCATAGGAGCAAGAATGAGGAACCAGAATTTATCAACGCTTTTCATCGGAGATACTGTACAAAAATGGTCAGAGCGGGAAGTCAAAGGGGAATACGTCACCATGCTTAGAAGCACATTTTATAAAATAAAAAATTATGACGGCATGCCGCCGTTCTTTATGAGCATCGTCAGCAGTTCGAATCACTGGCTCTTTATCTCATCCACAGGCGGGCTATCGGCTGGGAGGGTCAGCGCCGAACAATCCCTGTTCCCCTACTACACCGATGACAAGCTGACGGAGAACAGCGAAAACACGGGAAATAAATCCATACTGCTGGTCACACGCGGCGAACGTAAAAATTTATGGGAACCGTTTTCAATACGCTATCATGGGGTTTATCAAATTGAACGAAATCTTTATAAAAATGTAATTGGCACCAGCATTATTTTTGAAGAGGTCAATCACAGTCTGGGAATAACCTATCGGTATGCGTGGCGAACCAGCGACACTTATGGCTTCATCAAAACGACCTGGCTGCAAAACTTTGGAGACTCGTCCTGCCAGATCGAGCTGGTTGATGGACTGCAAAATATTCTGCCCGCCAATATCACCTCAACGACTCAGAATACGTTCAGTCCTCTTTTGGATGCATACAAGCGCAGCGAACTTAACCCTGAAACTGGTCTGGCCATCTTTGCATTAAATTCCACTTTGACGGATCTGGCTGAACCCAGCGAGTCCCTGTTGGCGACAACGGTCATACAGCTTGGACTCGATCAAGTGGAGTATCTGCTCTCATCCGCGCAACTTGACAACTTCCGTGCTGGACTTGGTGTGACAATGGAAACCGAAGTGCGCGGTCAGCGCGGCGCGTATTTTGCGCACGCTGTTCTTGAACTCGCTTCAGGGGCAGAACATGTCTGGCATCTGGTGGCAGATGTCAGCAAGGATGACGCGGCAATTGTCAGTCTTGCTAAAAAACTAAAAGGAAATCGATCCAATCTGGTAGAAAATCTCGAATGCGATATCGCATTAAATAGTTTAAACCTCGAGAAGATTGTCGCCAGCGCGGATGGATTGCAAGTTTCCAGCGATCAACTTTGCACAGCCCACCATTTTGCCAACGTCATGTTCAATGTTATGCGCGGCGGTATATTCGCTGACCAGTATCAGGTACACACAGAAGATTTCATTGAATTCGTGTCTGTCCGTAACCGCATAGTTCTCGATGAGAATGCAACTTTCTTTTCTGAATTGCCTTCAGAAATTAATATCCTTGACTTGCATATGCGGGCGGAAGCAAGCGGCTCAAATGATTTAATCCGCTTGAGCTATGCATACCTGCCGCTGTCGTTCAGCCGTCGGCATGGCGACCCAAGCCGCCCGTGGAATCGATTCGCGATCGACATCAAAAAACAAGATGGCTCGCCGCAATTAAGTTACGAAGGCAATTGGCGCGACATCTTTCAAAATTGGGAAGCGCTTGCTTATTCATATCCAGAATATATCGAAAGTATGATCTGCACATTCCTGAATGCCGCAACCGCGGATGGATACAATCCATATCGGATTACCCGCCAGGGAATTGATTGGGAAATTCCCGAACCAGATAATCCCTGGGCCAATATTGGTTACTGGGGTGACCATCAGATCATCTATCTTCAAAAATTAATGGAGATCAGCGCGAAGGTACATCCCGGCAAATTGCAGGAATTTCTTTCCAAACCGATCTTCAGCTTTGCCAATGTTCCCTATCGCATAAAACCTTATGCTGATCTGTTAAAAGATCCATTCAATACGATTGAATTCAATTGGGATTTGGAAAATGAAATTGAGCTGCGGGTAAAAGAACGAGGGACGGATGGTAAATTATTGTATGCCCAAAACGGGCAGATCGCTCACGCCACGCTTGCAGAAAAACTTTTGACTCTACTGCTCGCAAAATTGGTGAACTTTGTCCCGGAAGGCGGCATCTGGATGAATACTCAACGACCAGAGTGGAATGACGCCAACAACGCCCTGGTTGGTAAGGGTCTGTCTGTTGTAACGCTATGTTATTTGCGGCGCAGTATTGAGTTCTACAAAACAATATTGGAGCAGTGCGCCCTCAGTACAGTTCAAATTAGTACAGAAGTTTATGGACTCTACTCGCAGATATTCCAAATATTAAAAGAATTCAAGAACTCGCTAAACACCTCTTTTAACGATGAACAAAGGCGCGCCATGATGGATGCGCTCGGTCAGGCTGGCAGTGCCTATCGCTGGAATTATTATTCGCAGGGGTTCTCAGGAAACGATACTCAAGCATCGCTCCCCGATGTCATCGCATTTCTCGACCTGGCGCAGCAATATATCGAACATTCATTGCGTGCCAATAAGCGCAGTGACAATCTGTATCATACCTACAACACCCTGCGGCTCAATGACAAGTCGGCATCGGTCAAACATTTGTATGAAATGCTCGAAGGTCAGGCCGCCATCCTTTCATCAGGATTGCTTTCTGGCGAAGAGTCATTGGCGCTTTTGGAAAGTTTGAGACACAGTCCGCTTTACCGCGCAGATCAACACAGCTATATTCTCTATCCTGATCGGCAACTGCCGGGTTTCCTCGAAAAGAACCGCATGACATCAGATCAGGTGCGTGATCTGGCATTAGTCTCAAAACTTGTAGAGGATGAGAATAAAACCCTCTTTGTCAAGGATGAAGAAGATAATTACCACTTCAGCAGTCATATCCGCAATTTGAAAGATGTAACCCGCTTATTGGATGCTCTAAAAGAGCAACCGCAATATGCCGAACTGGTAAAGACTGATGCGGTGAAGATTGAGAGTTTGTTCGAAGATATTTTCCAGCATACGGAGTTCACCGGGCGATCTGGAACTTTTTTCGCCTATGAAGGTCTGGGAAGCATTTACTGGCACATGGTTTCCAAATTACTATTGGCAGTACAGGAAACAATCATCCGCACGCGAAGCGAATCAACCACCGGCGCGTTAATGGATAAGTATGCCGATATTCGCAAGGGATTAAGTTTTAATAAAACTGCTGAAAATTACGGCGCCTTCCCCACTGATCCCTACTCACATACTCCCAAAGGTCAGGGAGCAAAGCAGCCCGGTATGACAGGCCTGGTCAAAGAAGAGATCTTGACCCGTCAAGCGGAACTTGGTTATTTCATCGAAAATGGAAACCTAGTGTTTGATTTTCTGATGTTAGACAGAAATGAATTTCTTGCCGCTCCCACAGTATTTAACTATTTTGATATTGACGGGCAGCCGCAGCAAATTGATCTAGCAGCAGACTCCCTGGCTTACTCGATTTGTCAAATTCCTGTGATCCTTCAATCTTCAAACAAGGATGCCATCACCGTACATTTCACCAATGGAAGCATTAAACAGATCGAAGGTCATGTTTTGGATACTGTCAACAGCGGGCATATTTTTCAGCGCGATGGAGTTGCACATCACCTGATTGTGTCGATAAGTTGAGCACGTTCTTCCAAAGGGACGGTTGGTCTTGTCCACCATAAACATAAGACCCCGATCAGATAACCTGAGGCAGAGAGCGCATATAACCAGCGTGCACCGATCAGGTCAAAGATGGCTCCTGAGACGGGAGCAGCTATGATATTAACCAACCCCGCAATGGTGACACTAAACAATGCCAAGATGGTTCCAGTCTCTGTAGATTGTGTACGGCTGCTGATCAACCCGATAAATGAGATCGTATAAAAGCTGAACGCGACGCCGCCAACAAAGCGGATCACCATGATCGTGGAAATGAATGGCAGGATCAACACTGCAAGACGTTGAAACAAGGTTATCCCCACAGCAAGCAGCAGTAATCGGTGCGGACCCACCCGACGCATGATCCTGTCCGAGTAGATCATAAAGGGAAGCTCAACCACGGCACTTAGAACACCTGCCACCGAAATAATCTGCTTGGATGCGCCAAGTTCAGCCAGGAAAACATTTTCAAACTGTAAAACACCATTGTTAAGAAAGCCAATGGCAACAAGCGCCAAGGCAAATCCAAGCAAAACTTTATCCTGCCAAATAAATTGAAGGGCCGCGCGCACATTTGGCTTCGGTTGATCGGAGATTTGCGGTGAACTGAAGTAGTGTGGTTTGATAAAAAAAATCAAGCCTGCCGCGATCAACCACATCAGGCAAATTCCGCTAAAGCCGGCGATAAACCCAAATTGCGCGACCAGCTTTCCCGATGAAAGAAGGCAGACGATCCAGCCCAGTGAACCCCAGGCGCGCACGCTTCCGTATCCATTGCCTGATTCCTGTGCAACTGTCACAGCCATTGAATCAGCCAGGGGCGCGATGCCTGAAGCCGCAAGTGAATGCAGAAACACAACCAGAAGAATAAATGGAAAATAATTTTGCAGACCGAGGATGTAATATCCAATTGCACCAAGGATCAATGCGACCTGCAAAATGCGGCGGGCTTGAGGGCGTCGCTTGACCTCACTTACCCACAAAGGCGAGACCACCATACCCACAATGGCGCTAGTGGATGAGATAAAACCGATCTGCTTCCCATTAAGCCCAAGACTGATATAAAAGAGATTCATGAACGGCAGAATGAATCCCCAGCCGCCCATAAAGGCAAAGTAATACAGGCGCGCAAAGGTCAGGTCGTTGAAATTTATTTTAGATTTTGAATTCATTTTGAGGTTTTGCAAGTATATCATTCGGTTGGTTTTATAATAAAAGGAAGAACTGGTCGTAAAGCAACCTTACCATGCTAACTGATAGAATCAGCGCCACATCTGTTGATTCTAATTAAGCGGCTATCAAATTGAGGTCGCTCAATCCGAACGACCTCAATTTGATAGTTGAAGGAATAAAAATTATTAAAATTGAACATGCTTATGGAGATTTTATGATACCTACCTTGACATTTGGCTGCACTGGGCACCAAAGCACCCGCACGATCTTCGGCGCTGCGGCGTTTTGGGAAACTCCACAAAAAGAAGTCGATGCCACCATGGATCTAATCCTGCAAAACGGGATCAATCATGTTGATACTGCCGCCAGCTACGGTCTAGCCGAACAGGTATTGGGAGATTGGATTCGCCGGCACGGAAAACAGTTTTTCCTCGCCACCAAAACAGACCAGCGCACGAAACAAACTGCCTATGATCAAATTCGCCGCTCACTCGACCTGCTGCATGTTGATCAAGTGGACATGATCCAAATCCACGCGCTGCACGAAGAACCCGACTGGTCCACAGCCTTTGGTCCTGACGGCGTGATCGAAGCAGTCATCCAGGCGCGCGATGAAGGCCTTGCCCGTTTTATCGGTGTCACGGGGCATGGAGTGCCTGTCCCAGAATTTCATTTACGCTCGCTTGCCCAATTCGACTTCGACGCTGTCCTCCTCCCATATAGCTTCATGATGATGCAGAATCAGCGCTACGCTGAAAACTTTAACAAAGTATTGGCGATATGTAAAAACCGCAATATTGCCGTGCAAACGATCAAAGGGATTACACGCTCACCCTGGAACGATGTACAGCAGAACCACACCACCTGGTACCGTCCACTTGAAGATCAGGCAGACATAGATCTGGCCATGCACTGGGTTTTGGGCAACCCGCAGGTATTCCTGAACACTGCAGGAGATATCAATCTTTTACCAAGCATTCTTGCCTCCGCGCATCGTTTTGAGTCCCGACCCACCGAAAGGCAAATGCTAGACCTTGGCGAGCGGCTAAAAATGGAACCGTTGTTCAAATAACCATAAAGATGTTTTTTCGCATAAACGACAATTTGCCATAAATTAAAAGGAATATCACATTGCCTAAACCCATATCGTCCCTGCTTACCTTTTCACCCGCCATTCGGAATTATGTTTGGGGGGGACAAAGTTTGCTTTCTCTTGTTGGTCCAAATACGGCATGGGACGGCAAGCCGATCTCCGAGGTATGGTCCCTTTATGAAGGAAATCCAGTAACAAATGCGGAGTTCACCGGGCGTACACTGGCTGAAATAGTTACAGAATACCCAAATGAAATTCTTGGCGAGATCACCGTTTCAAAGGGAAATAAACGCTTTCCTTTGCTAATCAAATTACTGGACTGTGCAAGCTGGCTTTCTTTGCAGGTACACCCTAATAATGAACAAGCCTTGCAATTAGAAGGTCTCAATTTCATTGGCAAGACAGAAGCCTGGCACATTCTGAATGCCGAGCCAGACGCACATTTAATAGCCGGGATTAAGGCTGGTACTTCCATCGAAACCCTGCACGCGGCGATCGGCAATGAAACAATCCTCGATCTGGTGGAATATCACAAGGTACAAAATGATGATACGATCTTTGTACCCGCGGGAACCATCCACGCCCTGGGGCCGGGATTATTGATCTATGAAGTCCAGCAGACCTCTGATTTAACATATCGCATATTTGATTGGAACCGCCCCCAAAACAACGGCAGGGTTTTACATATTGAAAAATCCACAGCCGTGACAAATCCCCTTTCACAGGGAAAAATTTTCCATCATCAGAAAACAGGCGGCCCGGCTACAAGTCTTGTTAAGTGTCCGTATTTCCATCTTGAAAAACTTTCGGGGACTCAAGAACGGGATACAAAGGGGCTGAGTTTCCATGCTCTGACAGTGACCTATGGCGAGGCTCGCGTTTCCTCTTTGGGCAGCGACGTGGTACTGCGCAAATTCGACAGTGTTCTTGTTCCTGCCGCTAGCGGGAAGTATCGGCTTGACGGAGTTTTCCAGATATTATGCTCTTCAGTATCTGAGTAATATCATCGCAAGTAAATACATTGATTTAATGGTAAAAACGAGATCGGTTCACATTCTTTCTGAATACCCATGAAACTCCCACCTGCCCTGATTCTTTTCCTCTGCCTTATTTTGACAGCCTGCCATACCTTTGCCACACCCAAACCCCAATCGCGCACATTGACAATCTTCGCCGCCGCCTCATTGACTGACGCATTTACCGAAATTGGCACTGCATTTGAGTCGGTCAACCCCGGCGTCACCACCTCGTTCAACTTTGCGGGCTCCCAAGCCTTGCAGACTCAAATCGAAGAAGGCGCACCCGTGGATGTATTTGCGCCTGCCAGTGGCAGGGAAATGGATGCGCTTGTGACCGGCAACTTTGTTGCGGCTGACGCGGCGCAAATCTTCCTGACAAATGAACTGATTGTTATCCTGCCGGTGGACAATCCTGCGATGCTTGGAAGCCTGGAAGACCTCGCCAACCCTGGAATCAAATTGGTATTTGCATCCGAAGAAGTTCCTGTCGGGAAATATACCCGCCAGGCTCTGGATCTCATGGATACTTCATTTGGGTATGGCTTCAAGAATATGGTTTTGGCAAACATCGTTTCCAATGAAGAAAATGTCAAACAGGTAGTTGCCAAAGTCCAGCTTGGCGAAGCGGATGCGGGCATCGTCTATGTTTCCGATTCGATTGCCGCATCAAACTTGAACTCCATTGCGATTCCAGCCAACTTGAATGTCGCTGCAAAATATCCCATTGCGCCGCTTGTCAAGTCTAAAAACGCCGAGCTTGCAGCCCAATTCATTGAGTTCGTTCTTTCTGCAGAGGGGCAAGCCGTCCTGGCAAAATGGGGATTTGCGCCCGCCAAAAAATCCTGATTGCCACATGACCAAATTTCGAGAATTCTCCCGCCATGTCTTAGGAGAAGGATATTCCAAGTGGATACTCCTGCTTCCAAGTTTGATTCTTCTGGCTTTTTTCGCGGTGCCTTTGATCGCATTGATTTATCGCTCCATCGGTCCTGATTTCTTTGCGAACACACTTTCAAGACAGGCGTTTCAAGCACTTAAACTGAGTCTGGTCACGAGTTCCATTACCACCATCCTGGCAGTGATATTTGGAACGCCCATGGCTTACCTATTAGCGCGAGGGAAATTCAAACGCAAGGCATGGATGGAGTTGATTCTTGACCTGCCCATTGTCCTACCGCCTTCTGTGGCAGGGCTGGCGTTGTTAGCTGCATTTGGACGCAGGGGATTGATTGGCGCATACTTAAACGAAATCGGAATCAGCATTCCGTTCACAACAGCCGCAGTAATCATGGCACAGATGTTTGTCGCCGCTCCTTTACACGTCCGCTCGGCGCGAATTGGATTCGCACACATTGACAAACAACTTGAAGAAGCTGCCTATGTAGAGGGCGCAAATCAATGGCAGCTTTTCCATGAAGTTATGATCCCTATCGCCATCCGCGCGCTTGCCAGCGGTGCCATTCTGACATGGACGCGCGCGCTTGGGGAATTCGGTGCAACGATCCTGTTTGCGGGAAATTTAGAGGGTGTTACACAAACCATGCCCGTAGCTATTTACATTGGCTTTGAGCGCAATCTAGGCGTGGCGCTGGCATTATCCGTTCTGTTAATTTTTGTATCCGTGGTTTTATTGATGATCACTAAACAATTAGACAAGGAAGAAGAGTAGAAACTGAAAGATCAAGAATTTTCATCAGATCGTAAAAAGCGGATAATTCCATCAATTTAAAATGTTTTCTGAACTAGCCGTAGGTTCATCAAAAACTCACGCGCTCATCCCAGACGAGTCTTTGATGTATATAAAATATGGCAAAGTATGGGCGAAGTTCTTTCAAGCATACACCACACGATTGCCCCCCGCCCGCTTTGCCATATACATGGCTGCATCAGCATTACTTAATAATTGATCGTCGGTGCTGTCTGGGATCGCAGTGGCGACCCCCATTGATATCGTTAACATGACTTCACCGGCGCAGGTTAAAAGCGGAGATGCGGCAATGACAGACACCAATCTTTCGTAGAGTTTTTTATAACCTGCCTCATCACTCTCCGGCGCCAATACCAGAAACTCATCACCACCTAAACGGCTAATTGAGTCATACCCGCGCAACTGGGTTCTTAAGATCTGCGCAATCCCACGGAGCACATCATCCCCGGCTTGATGCCCGTACTTGTCATTAATATGCTTAAAATTATCCACATCAAAAAAACCAATACTAAGTTTTTTTCCATCCTGATCAAGACGACCACGTTGGATTCGAGATAGTTCTTTGGAAAGTTGTTCGAGAATGGCGCGCCGATTAAGAATCCCAGTTAACGGATCACGAGTCGCCAGATGCTCCATGGAACGCTTTGCTTCATAAAGACTGGTCTGTAATTCAAGCGTGCGCTGTCCCACCCTGATCCTGGCTAATAGTTCCTCGTGCTCAAAGGGCTTCTTTATATAGTCATTCGCCCCGCCTTCAAGTCCGGATAAAATATCGCTTTTTTCATCCTTGCTGGTCAATAGAATGATATAAGGCGGCTGTTCAGTGACGCGGGCACGCACTTGCCGAATCACTTCCAATCCATCCATTTTCGGCATCATCCAATCCAAAATGACCAGGCTTGGCGCATCTGGCCGTTGAAGAACATCCCAGGCAGCCTGACCATCGTTGACTGCAATGGGATCATAGCCCCACTTTCCCAAGATGCCTGCCAGAATGATACGCGAAGTGAGATCATCCTCGGCGATAAGGATGGGAGGTTTGTTTTTTTCCGTATTATGAAATAAGTTTGAGTCTGTGTAATTCATTCAGCAATTTCTCTTTCTCAATGGGCTTGGTCAGGTAGCCATCACAAAGACCCGAAAACGCGCCGATCTTATTTTCCGAATCATCAAGCGCCGTAGTCATAATAATTTTCGAGCCATCACTGGTTTGGATACCTCGATCCTGTTCCATTTGTCTGATCATTCTTAACGCCTGCTGCCCGTCCAAGCCCGGCATCATAATATCCAGGCAGACCAGATGATACGGATCGTCCGTCATCAGAGCCAGGCGAACCGCTTTCACAGCTTCCTCTCCATTCACCGCGACATGCGCCAACCCAAAGCTTTTCAACAATTCCTGCATAAGCATACGGCTGATAAGGTCATCTTCAACGATCAATGTCTTCATGGTTAAGATCTCCTCGATACTGAAATAATATCCTGTAATTCAGCGTGGCATTTTTACTAATCAAAATAAATCTCTTTTTTTAACACTGCTGTCAAAGCATCGAACTGCAAATCCAATTCGCTCATTCGAGTTTGGACAGCGCGCAGATCACCGATCCTGGCGCTCTTTTCCATCTCAGCGGCAATCGCGCGTACTACTTCCCCGCCTATATTTGCGGAGGCGCCTTTGATGGTATGCGCCTGACGTTCAGCTTTCACAACATCCCCACTGGCAAGGCAATCTTTCAGCGCCTGGATCTGACGCGGAATATCCTCAAGAAATCCTGCAATTACAATGCGGGCAAGCTCCTCATCGTTCATTAAGCGTTGCAAGAAATGGATTTTATCAAATACTGCTCTCTGCTCTTCCATAGGCACACTAGTTTTATCCTCAGAGGATTGGCCATCTACAACTTTATCCAGACTGGCTTCGCCGGGCAGCCAGCGGGTCAATACATCGGCTAATGCCTGCGGATTGACTGGTTTGGCAACATAATCGTTCATCCCTGCCTCAAGACAGCGCTCACGGTCACCCTGCATGGCATTGGCTGTCATGGCAACGATCGGAATATTGTGATCGAGGACAGCAGATCGAATATCACGGATGCGCTGGGTTGCTTCCAGCCCATCCATTTCAGGCATTTGCACATCCATCAAGATCAGATCGTAGGGAATACTTTCCAAAGCAGTGAGTGCTTCTGCGCCATTGGCAACAACGTCTGCTTTTAACCCAAGTTTCTTGAGTATCCCGAGTGCCACCAATTGATTGACAGCATTATCCTCTGCCAGAAGTAATCGCGTTCCAGCTTTTACACTCAAAGAACGTATATCATGCGTCACGGCCGGTTCGGTTTCGACAGCCTGTACATCGCTGATCAGCACGTTTGAGAGCACATTAAATAGTTCTGCATGACGTAAGGGTTTATGCAAGTAGCCGGCAAAACCAAAATTTGAAAAACGCTGGGTATCGCTGCGATCTCCGAGAGAAGACAATAAGACAATATGGGTTCCAGCCAGATTTTTATCTGCTTTGATCATCTGCCCAAGAGTTGATCCATCCATGATGGGCATCTGCATATCCAAAATGGCAATAAGGAATGGGTCACCCTCCTCTTTTGCTAAAGCCAACGCCTCGAGCGCAGATGGTCCATTATCCACTTCCGAGGTACGCACGCCCCAAGATGCCAGTCGTAGATTCAGGATCTCACGGCTGGTCGCGTTATCATCAACTACCAGAACGCGCGACCCATTCAGGCTGGCAAGAGCGGGTATTTCGTTTAGCCTGTTCACGGCACTCTCAGATTGGATTTTCAATCGAACTGTAAACCAAAAATCGGATCCCCTACCCACTATGCTCTCAACACCTACACTGCCGCCCATCAGTTCGGCTAACTGCTTTGAGATGGCCAGCCCCAGGCCGGTACCGCCGAATTTGCGCGTGGTCGAGGCATCCAACTGGCTGAATTTATTGAAGAGCAAACCAATCTTTTCCGGCGGGATGCCAATGCCGGTATCGCGGATCGAGAATTTCAATTCAACTTCACTGTCAGATTCCTCCAGACAGGTAACACGTACCGCAACCTCACCCTGAGCAGTAAATTTGATGGCATTGCCTACCAGGTTGGTAAGTATCTGACGCAGGCGTCCCGGATCCCCTTTTAGAAAAACGGGAACATCCGGGTTGGCAATACAAATAAATTCCAGATTCTTCTCGTGGGCACGCATAGCTAATGTGGCGGCAAAATCATCGAGCATATTCTGCAAGTCGAAGTCCAGAGTCTCAAGTTCCAATTTTCCAGCTTCTATCTTTGAGAAATCCAGGATGTCGTTGATCAAGGTCAAAAGCGCCTCACTACTGGAGCGAACAATTTCTGCATAATTCCGTTGTTCTTCATTTAGTTCGGTCTCCAACAGCAGCCCGTTCATGCCGATCACTCCGTTCATTGGGGTACGAATCTCATGGCTCATATTTGCGAGGAATTCGCTCTTGGCGACATTCGCCATTTCGGCTTGAACTGCAAGTATGTTCGCACGGATAATGGATTCCTCGAGCTGCTGGTTGGTATTGAGAAGCTCTGCCTCCGCAATTTTACGCTCGGTAATATCTCTTTGAACGAATACAATGCCGATCGGGCTGCCGTCAGAATTTCGCAGAATCGTTGAATTCGAATCCACCGGAAAGCGACTCCCATCTTTTTTAACAGCCAGATATTCCGATACTCCGCACTTTAAGCCGCTCTGTAGTGCAATTAGATTATCTTTTAATATTTCGTGTGACGATCTATCAATAAATTGAAAGATATTTTTCCCCAGATAAGCATCCTTTTCATCCTCAGAAAATCCGTACATACTGGCCAGAGAATCAGATATGAGCAGCATTTTTCCATCCATTGACGACATGCCGATCCCATCGGGTGAGGAGGCAATAATGGCTTTAAACTTCGCCTCACTTTCCCTGATGGCAGCCTCTGCTCTTTTTTGTTCGGTGACATCCAGGATGGAAACAATGATCTTGGATAAGTCACTTTCATGACCGGGGAACGCGGTCCAATTCATTTGGATTGTGATCATCCTCCCATCCAGAGTTTGATTTATCGTTTCCATTTCAAAATGAGGTGCTCCAGATGCGATCAGCACCAATTCAGAGCGGAATGCCTCAAGTCCCGTTTTCGGAAAACTGGAAGCCAGATTTGTGAGCATATCTTCTTTACAGGCAGCTCCAAACAACTTCAGGCTTGCATTGTTAACATCCACCACCCGCACTAGTTGAGCACACTCCAAAACTATTTCTGGGTGCTCACACAGATAGGCATCAAAATCAATAACTCCTGCAGTCCGTAGAGTGTTCAGCCGCTGTTTGACCGCTGAAAAATCCTCTTCATGCAGGGCTATTGGAGAATTATCAAACAAGATGCGGAAGCGCGCCTCACTCTCCTTTTGGGCAAGTTCGATCTCTTTTTGCTGTGTGATCTCAGATAACAACCCTTGGATTAATTTCTTACCTGTGACACGATCCTCTTTTATGATCCCATGATCACGTACCCAAATCAGGCGGCCATCACGCCTTCGGATTCTATATTCACTATGCAGAGAATTTCCCGCAGCCAAGTCCTTGATCTGCATCTTGAGGAGATCCCGATCTTGCGGCAGAATCATTCCCATCCACAGGCCCGAATCAGCAAATAATTCATCCGGCGAATACCCGCAGAGGGTCTGGATGTTCGGACCAATGTACCGCCAATTCCCGCCGACTTCATCGGTATATACGATTTCGGGCACCTGTTCTACCAGTTCACGGTAGAGTTGCTGGCTTGCTCGAAGCGCTTCTTCAGCCTGTTGGCGCTGTAAAAGCAGCCCAAACTGGCGGACATAAATGGATACAGTATTATCCGCATCAAACACTTTCCCGGCCGGCATTACGATTGTGAAATCGCCCAGCACTTGCGTGGAGGTGGCGACCTTGACGATCACTCCTTCCCCGGGGTTAAATAGCTTCTTGGCGATCTGAGTGGCGGTCTTGGGAATCGCATTTCCGATCAGATCCAGAAGGGAAGGGAAATGGGTGATGAGATTATCTTTGATCTGTGCTTGGCGGGCTTCGTCGTATGGCCATGTTTTCCCGACAATATCAAACCCGAAAATAGATGTTATTTTTTGAATATTTTCGTTCAATCCGCATAGGGACATGGTTGTAAAATCTTTTCCATTCTTATCAAAAAGATTAAATACAGCATATTTCCCGCCTGAGATCCGCAATAGGTTTTCGGTGATCTTTTGATAATCGATCCCCAATTCGAAATTCTCCAGAAAACCTTCTGACACAGAAAGCAAATTCGCAAGGGCGTCCTTCTCCCGGTGCAGCGCTTCTTCCATTTCTCTGCGCTTGCTAATGTCCTGGACCATCCAGATGGCACCCTCTTCCGGATGCGCAACATTCACCAACCGTCCAGTCAAATTACACCAGAAGCGGCTTCCATCCTTTTTGCACATCTCCATTTCTTTGCTAAATGACCCGCCATTTCCAAGCTGGGGGTAAGCTTCCCTGCCAAATTGTTCATAAACCTCCCGATCTGGATAAAACACTGCTGTCTCCATTCCGAGTGTTTCACCGTATTCGTATCCAAACATTTCATCGTGAGCAGTGTTCGCCCACTCCACTTTGCGATCCGTAATGTGGCTGATGCCGGCAGTGACGGTATCAAGAGTGCCCTGTAGTTCACTGACTATATTATCAATTCTTTCTTCCGCCAGCTTGCGCTCGGTAATATCATGGATAATTGAAAAGAGGATCGTTTTGTTTTCATAGGTCATGGGCGATGAATACACTTCGACCCAGCGAATATTCCCATTGGCAAGCCGATGCTGAAAAATAAAATAGTTGCATTCCTCTTTAAGCGCCCTTTGTCGTTCAAGTCCGGCTCTTTCTGCTGAAAGCATGTTGAGTGCAGAGATATTCATACCGCACAGACGCGATACAGGATAGCCATAGAATTTTTCCGCCCCAAGGTTGGCATCCAATATTTCCCCCGTGGCTGGTTCAATGAGCAGCATTACGGCGGCATGCATGGCAAACATATTCCGGAAGCGAGCTTCGCTTGTGCGTATTGCATCATCTTTAAGTTTGCGTTCAGTGATATCCCGTGAAAAGAGTCCCAGATGAAATCCCTGCCGGGCCTTGATCGGGAATACCGTCTGTTGCGCAAAGCGGATTACCCCGTTCGCCTGTTTATAAGAGGCTTCCAGCAGCTTATTTAGGAAAGGGGCTTTTCCGGTTCGTAAGGCCATCTCCATCATATTTTTTTGTTGTTCAAGGATATCCACCGAAACCTGAGCGTCTGTTAGTGTCGATTGAACTTCAATAAACCCCCTGCCCAACGCCTGAGTACGCTCTAAACCAGTTAGCTTTTCAAGCGCGAGATTCCATTCGATCACCGAACCTGTTTCATCGAGAATCGCAATCCCATCGCTGCTTTGCTCAAAAAATTGGCGGAATTTTTCTTCACTTTCCCGAAGCTCAATCGTCAATTCTTCAGCGATCCGCCGCGCATTGACCTGTGTTCTGAGCAGGGAAAGTGTCAATACAAATAAAAGCAGGCTAATGCTCGTCCCACCCAACAGGATGAGCCAAACGCTGTCATAGTCTGTCAACGCAGATAACCCACCCACCTGCGCAAATCGCAGGGTCCAACGATGACCTGCGAGATCAACCGCTGTCAACTTGGAATACTCTGAGTCGGGATTTGCGAGATCCTTTTCGGCATCACTACGGCTGTCATAGAGCAATGTATCCGAAGAGATCACATCTCCATCATAAACTTGTAAATGAGCAGGCTGTTTCCCCTGTTCCACTTCCCAATTTCTCAAAGTGCCGCGCATCAGGTCGGTCATGCGGTAGGGACTGTACACCCAGCCGATGATCGCGGCGCGGCGCTGCTCAACGGTCTCGATCGGCATCCCTTGGCGGTAGATCGGCACATACATCAAGGTCCCCGCCTGCACATCTTCGTTAGTCTCCTGTACCAGAACAACCTTCCCGGAAAGGACCGCGCTATTTTCATCACGCGCCTGTTCCATCGCCGCGCGGCGCACGGGTTCTGAGAACATGTCATAGCCAAAGGCGCGCAAGTTGCGGTCTGAAAAAGGTTCGAGATAAACAATGGAGGAGTAGATCTGGCGGCTGCCCTCGGGTCGGACCGTGTACTGCGGGAAGCCTTCGTCTCGAATTTGCTGGATGTGCTGGTCGAGCTGTTCGGGTGGAATGAGCAACGCAAAGCCGACACCTTGAATGCCAGGCAGTTGTTGTTCAAGCCGGAGCTGATTGGTAAAGATGCGCCATTCTTCGCGTGTGACTGATTCGGATGAATCAAAAAGTGCCGCGCCGCTGTACAAGACCTGCGCGCTGGAAGCGAGCCGGTCCGCGATATTGAGTTGGATCTCGTTGCTTATGAAGGAAAATTCGCGTTCAGCCGCAATTTCAGCTTCTGATTTTACATAAAGTGATGCAAGCAAGCTAAGGGTCATTCCAAAAGCCAGCAGACTCAGAGCAAGCCACAAATTACGAGAGCCTGAGTCGTGAATAAAATCAAACACGCGAACACGCCATGATGATTGAAGCCGAGCAGGTTTAATCTCTGCCATCTTTTATTCCTTAATAGGTTAAAAGTCGTGTCCAGATCAATTGTCAGAGACAAACCCAATGTTACATATTTGACAATTTGACCATGTAACTATACACCCCGCAGGTTTTAATGTCTATTTCGCCTTCATAAATATTAAATAAATATTGGGTAAAACCTTACAAACATGTTGGAATTCCGCGCGAATAGCCCTCGCAATGGTCATCCAAAACCAACGGTAAAAAAATAACTTATACACAAACTGTGAATTTATTCCCAGCCTTCTTTAAGGTAAATATCTTCTTATAATGTCCAGCAGGGAACATAATAAAATTTCCCTGCCGCGCATTTTCAAATCGCGCGCGGGTTCAAATCCGTTTGAAATCGAAAACCATCTGTGTTTATCAGCTCGTATTCGCACTGTTCACGTCCGGTCGAATTATCTTTCAATAGATTTGTAATGAATATCTGAAAGCGCCCGCAGTCGTTCCGCGGCTACCTCGGGTGTAATGTCGCGCTGGGGCATGGCCAGCATTTCGTAGCCGACCATGAATTTGCGGACGGTTGCAGAGCGCAGCAACGGCGGATAAAAATGAGCGTGCAACACCCATTCAGGATGCGTCTGTCCATCGGCGGGGGCTTGATGGAATCCCATGGAGTAGGGGAAGGAGATCTCGAATAAATTATCGTAACGGGTGGTCACCTGTTTGAAGACTTCAGCCAGCGCAGAAGTTTCAGATGCAGATAATTCACTCAAGGATGCGGATGCGCGATGCGCGGTCACCAACACTTCAAATGGCCAGACCGCCCAATAGGGGACCAGCGCGGTGAAGTGATCGTTGGCAAACAGGATACGGTCTTTGCGTTTATGTTCTTCCTGCACATAGTCCACTAAAAGCGGACGAGCATTTATTTTGAAGTATTCCGTTTGTGTGGCAAGTTCCTTGACGATCTCGTTCGGTAATTGTGACTGCGCCCACAACTGACTGTGCGGATGCGGATTGGAACATCCCATCATGGCGCCTTTATTCTCAAAGACTTGTACATACTGTATGGCATCCTCGCCTGCCAGATCCGACGAGTTTTTTGCCCAGGTGGTGAGGACATTTTCAATGGAAGGCAGGTCAAGTTCGGGTAATGTCAGGTCGTGACGGGGAGAGAAGCAGACCACCAGACAATGTCCGTGCTCGGGAGCAGAGACAAGCAGCGGGTGGGGGGAAGCGGCTTCCTCCTCCACGGGATTGCGGAGCAGAGCGGCAAAGTCATTTTCAAAGGTGAATGTACTTGTGTAATCTGGATTAAATACTCCGCCTGCGCGCTCATTGCGCGGACATAGATAACAAGTGGGATCATAAACTGGGAGTGTTTCGGGAGAAAGTTTTTCGACCTGCCCAAGCCAGGGGCGTTTGGCACGGTGCGGTGAGACGAGTACCCATTCACCCGTGAGGGCGTTATAGCGGCGATGCGGATTATTTAACATGGTTATTCCTTTTCGAAAATGATCTCGACCCATTCAAGGATCTGGGTGTTTCGTGTTTGTTGAAGCGCAAGTTTTATACAATTGTTTGAGCAGGTGATTTGTGTTTCAAGTTGATGTCCACTGAAGTAATGTTCGATGATGGTCGCTGTTTGATGAAGAGAAGTATGTTTGATCGTGCAGTTCCCATCTCCGAAAGGGACGATGCCGAGATGTTGCGCTTCGGCAATGCCAGCCGCGGTCATGGAAGCGACGACCAGCATGATGTTGGTATCAAGAATATCTTTATAAGTTTTTATCGCGGGCTTGCCGTCAAAAAGGTGGGTTCGCAAAGCGATGAGAACGGTTTTGTCATCTTCGATGCGTTCCCAGGATGGAGAGAAGCCCGCACGTAAACCGCCCTGCCATTTTACATCAACTGGGTATGTATGAAAGACTGCCTGTTTGCGCAGGATGGCAGAAAGCCCGTTGAATTTTGCGATGATCTTATCTGTAGGACCATCACCGTTTTCATCACCGTCAAAGCAATGCAGCGAGCCAAGCGTGCCCGATGGCGCAGAGTCGAACCAGATGTCCATTGCGGATTCCCAATCGTAACCAGAAGAGCTGTAGGTGGGCATGCCCAATTCACCGCACAAACTGCTAAAAAAGATACGGCGGTTGGTTTCAAGATCGTAATCCCCAATACAGTAAACCAGGTCATCGGGGCTGTGCAGATCATAATGATCGATCAGTAATGGGGAGAGACCATAATACATAATGACAAGGTCAGGGTTTTCCGCTTTCATTGCACCGACAACAACTTCCAAACCTTTTTGGAGCAGGCGTTCCCCCGCCCAATTCATGTCTGCCGGGGCGGCGATATCCAATGATGGCAGTTCATACCCAAAGTCAAATTTGATCAGGTCGGGTTTGTAGCGGCGGATGAATTGCCTGGCGCGTTCGCTTAATACTTTTTGTACGATCGGTTGGGTGACATCAAATATTCCGTAGCGTGAGGTTTGATGGGCAAGCCATACGGGTTGGCCATCGGGGGTGTGGAGTAGATTCGATTCGTCTAATCCCAAAGCAGACGGGTCCTGACAGCGCAGGAAGGCAGCCCACAAGCCAATATAAAAGCCCTGCTTGCGGAACCCTTCAAGAAGAGATTCGAATTCAGGAAAACGAATCTCATCATGTTTTAGTTCGCCATACTGACCTTCCCATTTATCGTCAATGACAAAGGTGCGGGCCTTCATGCCCGATCGTTGAAATTTATCAAAAATATCTTTGACGATCTCTTCTGTTAATTCTTCAGGCTTCAGCGCCGTGGATGATTCAACTCCCCAGGTATTGTATTGCGGCGAGAGCATCACATCTTTTTTCTTTTGAGAAATATTTTTTGGTGCAATGATTTTTTCACGCTGAAGAATTTTGTAATAACTGCGAATGGCTTCATGATAATTCTCGCCGAACGCGATCAAAAACGAAAAGCCAAGTTTATTTGGCTTGTGCTTCCAAATGTCACTGCGGAGATTCAAAATAGGGCTGATGCCAATCTCACGAATCTCCAAACGGAAATCGCCTTGCGGTAATTCGGCGAGTCCCCAACATGCCGCGCCCGATTGGAGCGCCTTCGCGCCAATGGCATTCCATTGATCCGAGGTGTTAAATGTGCAGAAGTAATGCGCGGGCAAACCCCATTGCTGTGTGAGTCCAGGTCCGCGCATGGCGCCGGAACCGAGGACCGTTGTAACAGATAACCTGGAGTGCAGATCTATGATGGGACTGATGCTGGAGCTCATACAAAGCCCGGGCACAACTGCATAATGACTGTACATGGATGGCTTATAGGAGTCACCAGTAACTTCGGGGAAATATATGATTTGGACAATATCTTGCGCTTCAGATGATTCGTACTGGAACTGTTCAAGGGAGATAAAGTCTGTTTTGAAGAGCCAGCTCACGGTGAGTCGCGATGCGCTTTTATCGAGCAGATAAGAGATCACGACGCGGTCATCCTGGATCTCGAAAGAACGGTTTGAGCGGGAATATTCCGCCCTGTCCTTTGTTGTAACAATAAGAGGTTGGTGGTGTGCGCGCGAGATGAGCCTGTTTTGCGAGTCAAATAATTGGAACAGATCTGTCTCTGCGTCCCACTCCCATTTGTAGGTTGGAGTGGAGACCTGGATCTTTTGCTGAATTACTTGAATATTGAACATGATGCCATCCAAATCTTCAAAATTGCCTATTGACAAAGAGTTATCAATCTTGTAAACTAATGTTACCGTTCACGTGAACGGTAACATTATACCAAACCCCTCTAAAAATGCCCAATCCCCGCCCAACCATTCGTGATGTGGCTCGAAAAGCCGGTGTCTCTCACCAGACCGTTTCACGCGTGATCAATGGGAAGGACGATGTTTTGCCAGAAACCCGCGCTTTGGTTGAGGCTGCCATCGAGCAGATGGGATACCGCCCCAATGCCATCGCCCGTTCGATGGCACGCGGTCAGACCCGCACCCTGGCATGTATCTCCCCGAACTTAACAGACTTCACTTTTGCCAGCGTGATCGAAGGCGCCGAAGTGGAAGCCCGCAAACACGATTATTTTTTACTATCATCTTCTGCTTCCGACCCGGAGTCGTTCCGCGCCCTGGTGGACGAACTGGTCGGACATCGCCGTGTGGATGGATTGATCGTGATCAATCCCTACGCAGACGAACGCTTTGAATTTATTCCCAAAGATTTCCCGCTGGTTTTTGTTGGGGCAAGCGCGCATGAAAAAGACATCTGCTCGGTTTCACTGGATGATGAAAAGGTTGCGTATGACGCCACTCATCATTTGGTCTCACTGGGGCACACACAGATCGCGCTTGTGACCGGTCCGATGGAAGAAGATTGTTCCCGTGACCGCACCGAAGGATATCGCCGCGCCTTGATGGAAGCAGGCATTCCTTTTGATGAAACCATGGTGATCGAAGGAGATTGGTCGGCCACTTCAGGACAGACCGCGCTTCAATCCTTTATTGAACAGGGTCGGGTTCCAACCGCAGTGTTCGCCCAGAATGACCGCATGGCAATGGGTATTCTGCGCGCCGCGCGGGATGCGGATATTAAGATCCCATCGCAATTGGCCGTCATCGGCGTAGATGATATGCCCTTGTCCTCCTATTTTGATCCACCGCTGACCACCATGCAGCAGGATATCCCCCGCATCGGTCAGGAAGCCACGCGCATGCTGATCGACATTATTCAAAAGAAAAACCCAACCGTGCGCGAATTGAAATTATCAGCACAGCTGGTTGCACGACGATCCACTTCAGAAAAAGGAGGTGATTGATCAGGGATAGTACGCCACACATGAATAGATCACTTTTTCAACCTATCGTATAAATATTTTCTAAGGAGAAGAATACATGAAGAAGAATTTAATTTTTAAGGTAATGAGCCTTTTGGTGATTGCCTCTTTTGCTTTAGCAGCCTGTGGCGGTGGAGCCGCAGCAACTGAAGCTCCCGCTGCCGCGACTGAAGCCCCTGCCGTCGCAACCGAAGCCCCTGCCGTAACTGAAGCCCCTGTTGCCGCTGATGTAGAAGTCCGCTGGCGCACCCGCCCTGACAATCAGGAAGAAATTGATGTCTATAGCCAGATCAGCACTGACCTGGATGCAGAACTCGATGGCATTACCCTCACCTACGAACCCGGTGGTTCCGAAGGCGCAAATTATCAAGATCAGTTGAAGGCTGAAATTGCAGCCGGCACCGCTCCCGATGTGTTCTGGATCCCCGGAACCGATGTTGCTGATTTCGCAACCCGCGGTTTGATCCTGAATGCCGCCGACCTTGCCTCCGCAACCGATGGCTTCAGCGTTGATGATTTCTATGCTGGCCCGATGTTCCACCTGACCTACAATCCTGAGACCGGCGCTTCCGGCGCTGACTCTGGCGCTATGTGGGGTCTCCCGCGCGATGTGTCCACCTTCGCTTTGTACCTGAACATGGACTTGATCAACGAAGCCGGCGCACCCGATCCTCGTGAACTCGCCGCCAATGGCGAATGGACCTGGGATGCCTTCCTCGATGTTGCCCAGAAGACACGCGCCCTCGGCTCTGATGTCTATGGCTACGGCGCCAGTGCCTGGTGGGGTCCTTACGGCGTTTGGTTGAATGCCTCAGGCGGCGGTTTCTTCACTGAAGATCGCTCTGCTTGCGCCCTCAATACCGAAGAGTCCCTCGCGGGTCTCGATTTCCAACGCTCACTCTATCAGGATTATGATGTCGCCACTCCCTACGGCGAAGATCCTGAACCGACCTTCCGTGCTGGTAAAGTTGCCATGTTCCAGAATGGCCGTTGGGCTACCCCCGGCGTCCGCACTGTGGACTTCGAATGGGATGTCGTTGAACTTCCTGCCGGCCCAAGCGGCTCAGCCGGTAACTGGCTGTTCTGGGGCGCTTATGTGATCAACGCCAATACCGAACATCCTGAAGAAGCCTGGGCTCTCGCTCAAGCGCTCACCACCGCTCAGACCCAAGGCAAGATCTCCGCTCTTGGCGCTAACATCCCCAGCCGTGTAAGCCAGGAAGCTCTCGATGCCTTCCTCACCTTCACCCCTCCTGCTAACAATCAAGCCTTCCTGAACGGAATTGCAGCCGATGCAAACCCGACCGCTGAAGGCCCGCTGTGGGCTGGTTCATGGCCTGAATATGACAAGATCATGGGCCCGGCCATCCAGGGCGTGTTGACTGGCGCAACCACGGTTGAAGCCTTCGGCACAACCATTTGCGACGAAGCCAACAAAGTCTTTACCAAATAATTTCCCTGTAAAAAAGAGGGACAGACAAAATTTTGTCTGTCCCTCACTTCTTAATAGCCTCTCTGGGGCATTAAGAAAAAACCAACTGTATTTTTTTATTTATTCAATCTTGTTATTGGCCCGCTGCTTCAACCCATAAAAGAGGTGAACATGACCACTCATTTGCAAACGGATACCAGAACAGAGTTGCTCCTGCGAATCAGTATGCTCTGGCGCGGATTATTTTCCCTGCTCTCAGCAGGAAGCGCAATCAGTTTATGGACTGGGACCTGGTTACCAGAAGCCCCCCTCTGGCAAAAGATCCTAATGACTGCCGTATTGATCACAGCTTCGATATTCAGCGGAGTTGGTGTTGTTCAAATTTCCCGCCGCAACCATAGCGGGAGAATGATCTCGCTCGTTATAGATTATCTTGGCTTTGTGGCTTGTGTCGTGCTGGCCATGAACACCGGTGAAGTCTTTATCGGTATTGATGCTCTGGGCGAGACCTTCTCAAGCGGGCTTCCATACATGGGGATCGTAATCGTTGGCTATTTTCTCGGGGTGTTGGATGAATATTTTCCCCAAAAACAGCAAAATTCTGAGACCAGTTTAAAAATCGCGAGTCGCTGGGTCATGCTTGGCGGCTTTGCTCTCTTCCTGCTTCAAGTTGGCGCAATCAATGGGATCCTTTATTTCCTGGGGAAACTTGCGCAGCCCGCAGGGATCGCAAGCGTCATCGGTATCGCAATTTTCGGTTTTTCCCTCTGGGCGATCGGGAGACCCGCAACCGCGCAGGCGTTGCATGTCAAGACCAACCATGAACAGATCTTAAATGGCTGGCTTTTTCTTTCTCCAAACCTGCTTGGTTTTCTTATCTTCTTTGCCGGCCCGCTGGTGCTTTCGTTTTATTTTTCATTCACCGATTCAGATGCGTTCAACACACCCAACTGGGTCGGCTTCGCAAATTACGCAAAGATCCTCAATGTCCGTTTTGCAATGTTGACATCTCCCGATCAACTCGCGCGGGAAGTAGTGGATATTAAGATCTACGATGAAGTTGGACGCTTTATCTTTGGAAACAGCGGGATATTATTTGCCGCCGCCGACAAATTTTTCTGGCTCGCGCTGCGCAACACACTATCTTTTGTTCTGCTCGCTGTTCCTTTGAGCGTGATCCCGGCTTTGGTATTGTCAAATGTCTTAAACAGCAAACTCCCTGGCATGAAGTTCTATCGCGCAATTTATTTCATGCCCAGTATCGCCGCAGTCGTGGGCATCTCTCTTGTCTGGCAGTGGTTGTACAACGCCACCGTGGGATATATAAATTATTTCATAACGCTCGGTATCGAATTTTGGAATAACCTCTTTAATCTCGCCGTCGTTGACCCGAAGATCCAGTGGGTCTCAGATGAAAAGACCGCCCTGCTGGCGATCGTCTTGATCGCCGCCTGGCAAACCATGGGCTTTAATACGGTACTCTTTCTGGCGGGACTGCAGAATATCCCAGGTGAATTGTACGAAGCCGCCACTGTGGACGGCGCAGGCGCATGGGATAAATTCTGGAGCATCACCCTGCCCATGCTGGCACCAACGACTTTTTATGTCGTATCCACCACCACCATTCAGGCCATGCAGGTCTTTGAACAAGTATTCATTTTGATGAATCCAGCCGAAGGACCGAACAACTCCACCATTACGCTGGTACTCTATCTTTACCGCAGCGGTTTCCAGAATTTCCAGCAAGGCTACGCCTCTGCCATCGCGTGGGTCTTGTTCATCGTTATCTTCGGACTGACACTGATCCAGTTCCAACGTCAGCGCAAATCCAGTATTTACGAAAGCTAAACAGGAGCAAACTCATGAAAATCCAATCCTATCGCTTTCTTCAATTTCTAAACAAGTTCTTTACTTATTTTGTGCTCACCTTTTTTGCGCTGGTGATGATCTTCCCGTTCGCGTACATGCTGGCCACATCCTTCAAGATCCCTGCTGACACATTCCGCTATCCACCGCGCATGCTTCCTCGCAATCCTGAGACCATCGTGGTCGCTGGCTACGATGAACCGCTTCCACTTTATTATGTGGAGATCGATGGAGAAGAAAAGCAATACGCGCTGGCAAAAAGCAATATCAAAATTGGGACTTACGCCCCGGCTGACAATCTCACGGCAACTGTTGAGCGTTTTCTCACAGAGGTGAAACCGACCGGCGGAGCGACGAACCAGCAAAAAGTGGATGTGAACGGAAAACAGGAAAAACTGTTCGATGTAGATGTTGACGGGCAGATCGTCCCCATGATCCTCGTCAGCCAAACCACCGTCGGTGAATTCATTGATCCGAAAAACCCTGAGAATAAAGTTACACAAAATGTGCGCTTAAGCACACCTGTGGAATCGATCGGCTGGCATCCTGAAAACTACAAGGAAGTTGTCGAGCTTAATAATATGGCTCGCGCACTGACCAATACCGCGCTGGTAACCATTCTTGTTGTGGTCGGACAATTGTTGACCTCGGTCGTTGGCGGATATGCTTTTGCGCGCTTGAAGTTCCCCGGACGCGACACGGTCTTCGTATTCTATCTCGGCACGATCATGATCCCGTTCGTGATGCTCATTGTTCCGTTGTATCAACTGATGGTGGTCATCGGCTGGACCGACCGCCTCGCTGCGCTGGTCATCCCGTGGATATTCACAGCGTACGGGACATTCCTGATGCGCCAGCACTTCATCACCTTCCCCAAGGAAATTGAAGAAGCAGCATTACTGGATGGCGCATCACGCTTGCAGATCCTTACCCAAATTTTGATCCCTGCCAGTGTGCCTGCTTTAGCGACACAAGCCACATTCACATTCCTGTACGCGTGGAATTCTTTCATCTGGCCGCTGGTCATCATCAACGTGGGCAATGAAAAGAATCACGTGTTGACTCTTGCGCTCAATGTTTTGCGCGGACGGGCATCTGACACCCCCAATCTAATTCTGGCAGGCGCAGCCATTGCCATCATTCCGCCGTTGATCGTTTTCATTCTCGGCCAGCGTTTCTTTGTAGAAAGCGTGGCGAGCAGCGGCGTCAAAGGATAATCAATGCCGGAGTATGTACTTTATAACCCGCAGCTTGAAGGTCAGTCTTTCTTTTGGGAGGCGGGGCCTGTGGGAGTTTTCCTTTCACACGGATACACTGCCACCACTGCGGAAGTGCGTCTATTCGCGAAGCGTTTGCACGAAAAAGGATTCAGCGTAGGCGGTCCCCTGCTGGCAGGGCATGGCAGTCGTCCCGAAGATCTGAACCGCGTCCGCTGGCAGGATTGGGTCGAGAGCGGAGAAAAAGTCTACGGGCAGTTGAAGTCTCGCTGTGAGCATGTCATCCTTGGCGGCGAATCGATGGGCGGACTGGTTGCCTTGTATCTGGCAAGCCGGCATGCTGAAGTGCGCGGTGTGATGTTGTACGCGCCTGCGATCAAATTAAATATCTCTACAGCAGATCGGATCAAGCTGTATCTTGGTTCGTTGTTCATGCCGTTTGCCAAACGCGAGTCGATGGATGCTTCGGATAAATGGCAGGGCTATCATCCGGAACTGCCGACGAAGGGCATCGTTCAATTACTGCGGTTTCAGGATGCTGTCAAAAAAGTCCTGCCTCAGATCAAACAGCCGATCATCATTTTTCAGGGACGCAAGGACACGACGGTTGACCCGGTTGCCGGCGAGATGATCTTGCAAGGTGTCAGCTCAGCGATCAAGGAACATCACTGGATGGAAGAATCGACGCATCCCATTTTGATCGATGTTGAGTTGGATGCTGTCACCGACCTGTCACTGAGATTTGTAGAAAAAATATTAAAGGCTGGATAACGCATTGAGTGAATAGGAGTATATAATCAGCGCCAAATTCAGACCCTAAAGGCAAGCCTTTGGGGTCTCGCAATAATTTTTATTTCAAGGAGAAAGCGAATCATGTTACAGAAGAAAGACGGCCGATACGAGGTATATGGCAACCCCATTTCAGAACGCCAGACCCGCGCAGCAGATCAGTGGAAGGCCATGCTGGCGAAGAAATTCAATTACGATCCCAACGAAAAATTCAATCTAACCGTCGAAGACCATCCCTACGATTCAGGTATCTTTGGCCTCAAGAACATCGTCCGCGATGGGAAAGGCGCACCGCTTGATAAAAAGAACGGTGTCATCGTCAGCACCATCCGCATGGGATTCGGTCATTATCGCATCGCCATGGCGGGCGTCTCTGCCGCGAAGGCGATGGGCTTCACGCCGTACTGGCTTGACCTGCTCGGCATCCCCGGCATCAGCACGGATGTGATCAACTGGTGCAATACCAATTACAGCAAATATTCGCGCATCTCACAGCGTTATCCGTGGTTCGATAAATACGTGTGGGAATCTCTCACCACGGGCGAACCCAACTCTCCCGGGGTTGGATGCGCTCTTCAATTACATGACCAGCACCTGGCCGTGGCGCTTCCTCAAGACCGAAGTCAAAGATTACAAGATGAGCGAGTTGTTCAATAATCTTTACGGCGCGCTCCCGTCTGATATGCCCACTCTCACCTCGCACATGTGGACAGCGATGGGCGCTGTCGCTGGCGGCATGACCAATGTGGTTGACATGATGTTCGACAACTGGCCGATGGCTTTCCAACTCACCGAAGGCGCGAAGCACGCGGTTCAATCTCCGTCAGGCTATTATGGCTTCCGTGCCATGCGCGGATTTGACGACAAGGGCAAAGTCCTCAAGCCTACGCCAGCCAACGCCCTGTTCTTCACGGGTCATCACGTTGACCATGAACTTGTTGAAAATATTGAAGTTGATTGCGCCGACCGTATCAGCCGTATGAACGCAAAAGAACCGCGCCGCTTCCTCGTCACCATGGGCGGAGCGGGCGCACAGCGCGAACTCTTCAAAGCCATCATCGAGCACGCCATCCCGATGATCGAGAAAGATCAGATCGCGCTCTTTATCAATCTCGGCGATCACAAAGACAACTGGGTTTGGTTGCAGGAACAACTCGCCCAGCACAAAGAACTGATCAACACGCACTTCACCTGGGAAGATACCAAAGAATTCACAGACAGCATCCGCAAGAAGCCCGCGCATGGTCTGCACATCTTCCTGCATGACAACACCTTCCACGCGGTCTATGCCACCAACTATCTCATGCGTGTCATGGATGTGATGATCACTAAACCCAGCGAACTCGCCTTCTATCCCGTCCCAAAAATCTTCAACGCCCGCGTCGGCGGACATGAAATGTGGGGCGCGATCCGCGGCGCAGAGATCGGCGACAGCACTGTCGAAACCCGCACCATCCCGCAAACCCTGCAAGCCATCGACCTGCTCACCGAAGCCGATGACCTGCTCGCCATGTTCTGCGATTGCATCGTCAAGAACAAGAGCATCGGCATTTACGACGGCGCATATAAGAGCATCGAACTCGCCACTGGCAAGAAATTCAAGCGGTAAATCAGACCACGGACGATGGACGATTGACCATATCGTCCATCGTCTATCATCCATCGTCAAATGATCCAACTCGAAACCACCCACTCGCCCTTCTCCATTTCCTTCAAACAAAACAATATCCTATTGATGACCGTGCGGCATTCAGCATCGCCCGTGCAGGATCTCCGCACAGACGAATCATCAGTCACTGCGGAATTCTCACGTTTCACTCTTAACATGCAGCTGGTTGCTGACCAATGGACATTAACCACATCCCCGGCAGAGTCCATCGTTGAACTTACCATCGAGATGCCTGGTCACTGGTATGGGCATGGCGAACTCATCAACCAGCAATGGCCGCTAAACAAGATCATGCTGCAAAGTGCATCCATGCAGACCTTTGATAATGGCCCGACCGGCTTAAGCGGAGTGATGACTCCCGCGTGGTTTTCCTCCAACGGTGCACTTATCATCGCAGACTCCCCCATTGAAGTTGGAATCAACCAACCACCCGCAGATTATCCGCACTTCAAATGGAGTTTTGCGACAGATGGTCGCGGGGCATTCTCTGATCGACCATTCCTAAATAAGAATAAAGTCGGCGATGGTTTGTTCACATTCAAAGGCAATGCTCTGGACCTGAAATTCTCCTTTTCAGAGAATGCGATCAAAGCATACGAAAAACTTGTGGGACATTTTGGGCATCCAATAGAGACTCCGCCCGATAGTCTTTTTGAAAAACCAACATGGACAACCTGGGCGCGTTACAAAACCGCCATCGATCAGGATGTCGTTTTACAATACGCTGATGACATCATCAAGAATGAGTATCCATTCAACATACTTGAGATCGATGACCGCTGGCAGGTTTATTATGGCGATCTCGGATTCGACCCAAAGCGATTCCCAAATCCCAAACAAATGATCGATGAGTTACATGCCAAAGGCTTCAAAGTAACAGCCTGGGTGATTCCGTTTTTAGATCCTGAGTCACAAGCCTTTACAGATGGTGTGAAAAATGGATGGCTTGTGAAACACCTAGACGGTTCTCCCTATCTCGTCGACTGGTGGCAGGGACGCGGCGGATTGCTGGATGTGACGAATTCGTCAGCGTTGGGGTGGTTTTTCGAAAGGCTGGCCAAGCTTCAGGTTGAGACTGGACTCGATGGCTTCAAATTCGACGCAGGAGAAGCCTGCTTCTTCCCACCTGATGCGGTCACACAAACTAAAATCCACCCCAATGAATACACGCACCTTTATGTGAATGCCGTCTCAAAACACTATCGTCTCACGGAGGTACGGTCGGGTTGGAAGAATCAACACGCGCCGATCTTTTTCCGTCAATGGGACAAGACCACCTCGTGGGGTTTGGATAATGGTTTGCATTCCGTGTTGACTGGAATCCTTGCGCTTGGGATGGCAGGCTATCCATTTGTTCTGCCTGACATGGTCGGAGGCAATGAGTACGATGAAAAAGCGAGCGCAGAATTGATGATCCGCTGGACGCAGTTGAACACGCTGCTGCCTTCAATTCAGTTCAGCCTTGCTCCATGGGAATATGGTGAAGAAAGCGCAGAGCTTTGCCGCCGCTACGCAAATTTACATAGAGAATATGCCCCGCTCATCATAGCGCTTGCCAAAGAATCAACTCAAACGGGCACACCGATCATTCGTCCTGTTTTCTGGCTGGATGCAAACAACGAGGAAACATTAACTTGTGATGATGAATTTTTGCTCGGAAATAATATTCTTGTTGCACCTGTTCTATATCCCGAAATGCGTCAGCGTGATATTGTGATCCCGCCCGGTGATTGGCAGGATCACTGGACGAAACGGGTCTTTCGCGGGCCGATGAAAATTACAGGTTATCCAACTCCGCTTGAGACATTGGCTTTCTTTGAACGTGCCAATAACCATGGGCAAGGGTGACCTGCCTTCACAAAGCGGAAAATAATATAACTATTTTCAACAAAATTGGATTAATTATCTGCGTTGCGTAGGGCAATTAATAAACAAAGTATTAACCGAAAAGGCATGAAAATAGCAATAATCAAAATAATAATTGGTGATAGAATAATCAAAAGAAGCCCAAACGGGCTTTTTATATGTAAGCATAAAAGCAAGGAACATAGAACCGTAAATGAAATATAACTTCCACCTTTTCTGGCGCACTTTCTATCGCTCGTTCTTCGACGCAAAAAACACCACTGCCCGCCTCACACAAAAACGCATTATCTTCCTTGCGCTCTTCTACATCGTCTGGCCGCTTGGCTCACTCATCCACTGGTTCTTCTTTTGGCTGGATGACATTCTATTCCCCGCATATAAAGATCATCCCATCGAAAAGCCGTTGTTCATCCTCGGCAATCTGCGCAGCGGTTCAACCTTCCTGCACCGTCTGCTTTCCCGCGACTCACAAACCTTTACCAGCTTAACCACCTGGGATATTTACCTGACCCCATCCGTCACACAAAAGAAGATCACGCAATTCTTTGCAAGATTGGATAAAAAATACTTAAAAGGTATTTTCCATCGTCTGCTTCATAAATTCGACGATGCCACGCTCGGCAAAATAAAGATCCATCCCATATCCTTCTTCCAGCCCGAAGAGGATGAGAATATTCACCTGCACATTTGGGACGGTTACTTCGTCACATTCCTCTTCCCCTTTATGGATGAGATGCCAAATTATCAGCATTTCGACGAAGCGCTCAGCCCCGAACACAAACGCGGCATCATGACATTCTACAGATCCATGATACAGCGCCACATGTATGCAACCGGCAAGAAATATTACGTCGCGAAAAATCCAGCTTTCAGCGCGAAGATCGAAACGCTGGTGGAATTCTTCCCCGAGGCGCGCATTATCTATCTTGCCCGCAATCCGTTGGATATGCTTCCTTCCACTGTGTCTTGGATCAATTATGCGCGGCGGCAATTCACAGATCCTGTGGATGGCTTCCATTACCTGGACGAGATCGTGGATATGACAAAACATTGGTACAGTCACCCGCTTAAATATTTGGACACGCATCCCTCACCCCGTCACTTGATCCTGAAATACGACGATCTGATCCAGCGTCCAGAACATGTCATTCGCGCCTTCTATGAACAATTTGGCTATCCAGATAAACCAGGCCTGCCTATCATCATTGATCAGGCCGTAAAAGAAACACTGACGTTTAACAGTGACCATTCCTACTCTTACGAAGAAATGGGATTCACCCGCGGGCAAATCGTTGAAATGTATTCCGAAATTTTCAGGCGATTTAATTTTGAGACACGAGAGCCGATCACTAATAAATCCGTAAAAATAGAAATATAAAATCAAAAGGGAGCCTCATTGTGAGGCTCCTTTTGATTTGTTTACTGTAATTTTTTATTCCGAATTCTCGATATTTGTATTAATCTGTCTGGATGGTGTTTTTGCCTTTACCGCAGGTTTCTTTGCAGTCGCCTTCTTGCTGGCAACTTTCTTGACAGAGGCTTTTTCTTTTGCCTTCGCCTTCACGGGAGCCTTTTTGACAGGTATTTTTGCGCTTCCCGCATGTTTCTTTGCTGGTACTTTTTTGGCAGGTGTTTGCTCCTTCTGAATACGCTTTTTCTTTTCAGGTGCAGCAACAACTTCTTCTGTACCATGCGTCATTGCGGCATTTTCTTCGAGCGCCACGATCGGTTCTTCTTTGACCAAAACCGACTCCCCAACAACAGCCTGTTTATTTTCAGGTTCTGCCATCTCCTGCTTTACTGCAGTGACCATGGTCAAATCTTCATGGACAGCCCCCTGCTTTTTGTGTTCTACCTTCGCAATATCTCTAACAAGCGGTTTTACGCGCTGCGCAGGTGATGGTCTGGAAATTGACTTAATCTGATAATCTTCTTCCCAATTCTCAGCAAAACCAAGCTGCAATCTACCGTTACGGATAAGCAGCATGACCACACCGACAACCGCCATAAGGAATGAAACAAGCATCGAATAGGAGATGAACGAATCACCGATACGAGGCTGGTCCGGGCGGAAGAATTCAATAAACGCACGGATGAGACCCGCAGCAATGAGCCAGCCGGAGAAGATTGCGCCGGGCTTCAACTTTTCGATAAATCGGCGCGCAACCCAAAGCAACAATAGACCCGCAAGAATATTCAAGATCATTTCGTAGGCAAAGGTCGGGTGAAAACGTGTTGTCTCAACCGGAAATTGGGTTAGGTCCGAATACTGCGGGAGACGATGATTTCCGACATTATCAATTGGAATACCCCAGGGTAACTTCGTTGGCTGACCGTATAGCTCTTGGTTAATGAAATTTGCCGGGCGTGCCAAGGCTTGCCCGATCAGGGCGGCAGGAGCGATCGCATCCAGGAACAGCCAGATATCCATCCCTTCCTGCTTGAGGTAATAGTAAAGCGCGATCCCACCGAACAACAAGCCTCCGAAGAAATGCAAACCGCCTTCCCAAACCTTGAATATCCTGCTGGGGTCACTGGTGTAATAATCACTACCGCCAAGAATATTATTCACTACATACCATAATCGCGCTCCGAGGATGCCTGCGGGCAGGATCCACACAAGCGCATCCCAGACGCTCTCACCATTCTCGCCACGCCGCTTTATCTCACGCTCTGCGATGAGCGCACCAACAACCGCTCCAAGCATTACCAATACACCATACCAGCGAAGTATGATCGGCAAGCCCAAAAGATTGAATTCAAAAATTACAGGATCTATCATTTACTACCTCGTGATTAAATTTTTTCGAAGATTATACCATCCAAACAATATAAAGATTTTTTTCTAAATTCCCATGCAAAATTTAAGAAATCTGACAATTATCGTAATATATATCGCACACAATACCATAAAAGAAAAGACATTTGTCATTTTACAAAGTGATGAAAGCCACATCAAAAAAACAAACTAAATCCTTACAATATCTGTAAACGTTGACCACGGTGGTCAACATATAATTGGAAAACATTATGCTCCGAATCAACCGTCAAACCGATTACGCCGTTCGTGTGGTACTTGCCCTATCCAAAAAGAACAGGGACAGGCTTTATCCCACTTCCGAAATTGGGCGTGAAATGCTAATCCCCCCCGTACTGCTCCAAAGAATCGTTGCGGAGCTGGCAAATGGTGGTTTCATCAACACCCAGGTCGGGCGTGATGGCGGTATCTCACTTGCCCATGATCCAAGACAGATTACCCTGCTTCAGGTTGTGGAACAATTTGAAGGCGAACTCTACCTATCAGATTGTGTCCTGAAGCCTGGTGAATGTCCGTTTGATACACGTTGCCCCGTCCACTGTCAATGGATACGGCTAAAGAACCTACTCCGAAAAGAAATGGCAAGCATCACCTTTGCACAGCTTGTGGAGGAAGGCAACCTGATAGAAGCCAATGTGACCGCATCACCTATGCTAATCCCCATTGAACAGCTCATTCCTGTTAGTGTTTCATAAAAACCACCCAATAAAAAAAACCAAAGAAAGTATCTGGAGGATAAACCACATTGAAAGGAGATAACACCGATCACATTCAATCTGCATTGTACAACGCACCACAATCAAGTAATCAATAATTTTTTTTGGAGAACAAACATATGGACATAGTAACACTTTCTCGATTGCAGTTCGCACTAACCACCATCTATCACTGGCTTTTTGTCCCATTGACATTGGGAATGGGCTGGTTTGTGGCATTTATGCAGACCCGCTATTATCAAACCAAAGATGAAAACTGGCGCAAAATGTCGAAGTTCTGGGGCAAATTGTTCCTGATCAACTTTGCCATTGGCGTTGTCACAGGCATCGTACAGGAATTCCAATTCGGCATGAACTGGTCAGAGTATTCCCGCTACGTGGGCGATATCTTCGGCGCCCCCCTGGCTGTGGAGGCTTTGGTCGCTTTCTTCATGGAATCAACCTTTCTCGGAATCTGGATCTTTGGAGAAGGCCGCGTATCCGAAAAAGTGCATCTCGCATCGATCTGGCTGGCCGCGATCGGCTCCAATTTATCGGCCCTATGGATCCTGTTAGCGAACAGCTTTATGCAGGCTCCTCCCGCCGCTTCCTACGTTTTCAATGCTGAAAAAGGCCGCCTTGAACTTGTCAATTTCTTTGCCCTGATTGGCAACCCCAAAGGCTGGATCTTCTTCTGGCACACCGTCTCTGATGGTCTGGCGATGGCGGCCTTCTTAATTCTGGCCGTCAGTGCTTATCACATCATCCGCAAGCAAAATGTAGCCTTTTTCAAACTCTCCTTCCAAATGGCTGCAGTCGTTGGTCTGGTTGCCAGCGTTCTGATCTTCCTTGGTGGTCACACCATGGGGCAATATATGGCCGAAGTACAGCCTATGAAATTAGCGGCTCTCGAAGCCATTTGGGAAACGGAACAACCCGCTTCCTTCTCTCTGCTCACCATTGGTGACCTTTCAGGCAAAAAGGAAATCTGGTCGATTCGAATCCCCGGAGCGATGAGTTTTCTTGCCTGTAACAACTTCACCTGTGAAGTCAAAGGTGTCAACGAACTGCAAGCTCAATATGAACAGCAATATGGTCCCGGCGATTATATTCCGCTCATGGTCGTCACCTATTGGACCTTCCGCATCATGATGGCCTTTGGCTTTGTCATGATGGGTCTGACCGCCTTCTTTGTATGGTCGAATGCGCGCGGCGACATCACCAAAGCCAAGTGGATGAAATGGGTACCCGCGATGCTGATCCTGCCGTATCTTGCGAACGCCAGCGGCTGGATCCTGACCGAGATGGGACGTCAACCCTGGATCGTCTATGGCCTGCTCAAAGTGCAGGATGCCGTCTCCCCGAACCTGACCGCAGTTGACCTGCTCATTTCCCTGATCGGCTACACAGCTGTCTACGGTTCACTGGCTGTTGCCATGGTATACCTGATGAGAAAATATGCCATCGCCGGGCCGGATGCCGCCATGCACGAATCAGTTGATGTCGCTCCTGCACGCGTCGGCGCGCAAGATTAATCGCGAGGAATAAAACATGTCTTACGAATTTTTACAAATCCTTTGGTTCATTCCTGATCGCAGTCCTATGGATCGGTTTCTTCTTCCTGGAAGGTTTCGACTTCGGTGTGGGAATGCTCCTGCCCTTCCTTGGCAAGAAAGATGAAGAGCGCCGCGCCATTATCAACACGATCGGCTCTGTGTGGGATGGCAACGAAGTCTGGCTGCTCACCGCAGGCGGCGCAACATTCGCAGCCTTCCCTGAATGGTACGCTACCATGTTCAGTGGTTTCTATCTGGCGCTCTTCCTGCTCCTGGTCGGCCTGATCCTGCGCGGTATCTCTTTTGAATATCGTTCAAAAGATGCCAACCCGGCCTGGCGCAATCGCTTTGACTGGATGATCGCGATCGGTTCCTTCCTCTCCGCCTTACTGCTTGGTGCTGCCTTCGCAAATCTGGCGCGCGGTGTTCCGATCAATGCTGACAAGATGTTCACAGGCAATCTGTTCACACTGCTCAATCCTTACGGATTGTTGGGCGGCGTGACAACTGTTGCGATCTTCCTTCTGCACGGCGCAAATTTCCTCGGTCTCAAACTCGAAGGCGAAATGCGCAACCGTGTCAACGCAGCGGCCAAGAAGATTTGGGCTGTGACAACTGTCCTGTATATTCTGTTCGGTGTATTCACCTACGTTGCAGGTTTTTGGGCGCGCGGTGTGGTCAACCCTGGCATCGTCCCGATCGGAGCGGTAGCCGTGCTATTACTGGCAGGTTACTTCATCAATCGCAAGATGGAAGGCTGGTCGTTCATCATGGTCGCTTTGAACATCGTCCTGACCCAGGTCACCTTTTTCTCCATGACCTTCCCGAACGTGATGCTCTCCACCACCAATCCTGAATGGTCACTGACCATCTACAATGCTTCGTCATCACAATACACCTTGACGGTCATGTCCATCGTGGCTTTGATCTTCGTGCCGATCGTACTCGCCTACCAAGGCTGGACATACTACATGTTCCGCAAACGCATCAGCACTGACAAGAAAACATTGGTTTACTAGAAACAAGCAAGGCGGAGTGAATTCACT